>NZ_JAIUMX010000007.1:0-69452 GCF_022565315.1 Cyclonatronum sp.
ACTCCCCATTTCCCGGAGGGAATTTATTTGGGTTAGGGGAAGCTGAGGATCGGTCAGTTTCGCTGATTCAGCAGCTGTAGCGTTTTTTTATCCGGGCTGCCAGTGAAGTATTGATGGATTACGTCCGTAAATAAGGTGTCGCCTGAATCATCAGCGACCGAAAACAGGGTCATACAGGATTTGAGCTTCAGGTCATCAGGGCTACCGAAAATATTCCGGGCATTTTTCTCGTCGAGATCCAGAAGTGCAGCGGTAATTTCTCTGAGTCTGAATCCCAAAACGGGATGACTAAGGTAGGCTCGTGCCTCTTCCACTGACTGAATGGCGTAAAATTGCGATGTTGTACTGAACCCAAGTCCGCGAAATTGCGGAAAAATAAACCACATCCAATGGGTGCGCTTTTTTCCTGATCTGATTTCAGTTAATGCTTCGCCGTAGGTGTGCTGCTGCGCATCAATAAATTTCTGAAGGTGGGTGTCAGTAGTCATCTTTTTGATTTGCTGATGTCTGTGGTAAATTTTGGCAGATCGGGCTGTAGCGGTGTGTGAAAAAAAGCCGGTTTCCGGAGGCGGGATTAATTTACACCCGGGAGCGCCCTACAAAAAAGCACGGGCTTCTCCGCTGGTTTGGGATATCAGGAGCAGCACGAAAGACAGTGATGGGCACGGAGTTTCTCCCAAATAAAAAAGCTTCGGGTTGCCAAAGGAGCAGGGTTCAGGGCACGGATTTACAGCTTGCTTTTCGGTTAGGCGGTTTCGCCCAGGGGGAACTGCAGCACCTGATCGCAGAGCTGTTCTACGATTTCGGGCAGGTGGGAGGAGATGATGATGGTGTCGCCGTAGTTTTTTTTGCGGGTGTTGAGGTAATCGGTGAGGGCGGTGCGGGTGGCTACATCGAGGGCGCGGAAGGGTTCGTCGAGCAGGATGAGGGGCGGCTCGGTGATGAGGGCGGCGGCGAGCAGGGTTTTCTGCATCATGCCGCTTGAGTAGGTGCCGATCAGGGTTTTGCGGCGCTCGTCGAGGGAGAGCAGCTCGAGCAGGGCGGAGATTTTTTTCGGGCTTTCGGCATCATCCCACAAGCCGCGGGCGCGGAGGATGACTTCGAGCAGTTCGTCGGTGTTGGCAAACTGCGGCAGCTCGCTGCTGTCGAAGGCAAAGCCGGTGCTCGCGAGGTAGCTGTGCGGCTGCTGATGGATATCCACATCACCCCAAAAAATATGCCCCGAAGTGGGGTAGGCCGCCGTGGTGAGCATGCGGAGCAGGGTCGTTTTGCCGGAGCCGTTGGGCCCGCTGAGTCCGGTCGCGGTTCCCCGCGGAAAGCTGTAGCTGAAATCCTGAATGATGTAGCGGGCCTGACCGTAGCGCTTGCTCAGGTTCACGGCTTTGAGGGTTTGTTGGGAATCAGGCATAGAGGGATTTGAGTCGGAATTCGTGGAGCAGGGTGAAGAGCAGGGCCGCAGTGAGTGAAATACCGGCATCGATGGCGGCCCATTGCAGGATGAAGCCGGTATCGACCCGCGCACTCAGCAGCGAGACGGCCCAGAGGCTCACGAGCAGCAGCGGCAGCCAGCGCAGGTTCACAAAGAAACGGACCAGAATCCAGTCGGTGGGGGCGAGCAGGCGGTACTGAAACAGCAGCGGTGCGAAGGGGCGGGTGATGAGCATGTAGCTCATCAGCGATTTCCCGAGGATGATGAAGCTCAGCAGGGTCGCAATTGCGGCATCGCTGAGGCCGGCGTAGAAGGCGGTCCAGAGGATGAGGTGCATCACAACCATGATGCGGCCGAGCGGCTGCCGGCGGTCGAGCTGCAGCAGGGAGAACCACACGGCGGGCTTCCAGCGGCGGGGCACCCAGTACAGGGCTTCGTGCCGGAGCGGCTCGCGGCCTTCCTGCACGGCTTTGGGGTTCAGGAAGAGCTCGGCGTAGAAGGCGTTGGTGTGGTAAAAAAAGCGGTCGAAGACCGGCCGGATCTGCGCGATGCGCAGCAGTCCGTAGCCGAGCAGCAGCGCGCCCGGCAGGATTTCAGCCAGCGGGTTTTGGGTGAAGGCTCCGAGCCACGCCCCGGCAACCACCAGCAGCATGCCGCCCGCGGAAACCGAAACCGTTGTTACGATTGAAGGGAAACTGCCCGGCGGCATGGAGGGCGATTGCCCGATCTGCCGGAGGCTTCCCAGCAGGCCCGTGCCGCGTTTGCCTTCCTGCCATTCCTGACTCACGGAGCCGATGGTGCTGTAGCGGACCGCCGCAACGGTGCCGATGCCGGCCATCAGTGCCCATCCTGCCAAAAAGACGGTCGCTTTTTCGCTGAGGTTTTGGGCGGGGGCCTGCGGGTCAAAAAAGGCGAGCAGCAGCAGCATGGCGGTGAACAGGCCAAAGAGCGGGAACAGGGCAGCGGCGGCGTAGCGGAAGAGTCCGGCGGCCGGCAGGTTCATGGCCTGAAGCAGATAGCGTTTTTTGTCAGGAAAGCGCAGGTGTGGGATGATGAACGCAAAAAAGCCGCAAAACACGAAGTTGAGGTAGCGGATCATCACCATGCGCTCCCCGGCGGAGGCAGCATCCTGTGCGAGGCTGCCCATCAGGAAGAGCAGCACGCCGGCGGTGAGGCCGAAGGAAATGCGCGCCGTGCGGTCGGGGTTGGTGCGCAGAAAGCGGAAAACGGATGGAGATGGGGAGGAGGTCACGGGAGGAGGGTAAATCCGAGGGCTTTGGCCGTTTGATGTTCGTGTTCGGGCAGCCAGCTGAGGGCAATGTACGCAAAGCCGCAGCGATCTGCCGCTTCGTTGCGCAGGGCTGAAAAAGAGGATGGATTTGTCCGCAGGCTTTGGTCGAGCCGGAAGGCCGGGTGCAGGCGGCGGAGCGCATCAGCAAGTCCGGCTTCGGCGCGGACAGGCTCCGGAATGTCGAATGCGGGCGGACTGCTGTTGAAGCGGAAACCGAGGAAGCCGGAGAGGGATTCGCAGATAATCCGGCTTGCGTTGTACTTGGCCTGCTGACTGTAGCCGGCAATGTGGGGCGTTGCCAGCGCTGCGGCTTCGAGGCTTTGGGGGGAAAGCGCCGGTTCGTTTTCCCAGACGTCGAGAACGAGGCTTTCCAGGCTGCCGGTTTGGAGGGCGCTTAGGGCTGCGGCTTCATCGAGCACGCCGCCTCTTGCGGCATTGATGAGCAGCCGGAGCGGTTTTGTGCGGTTCAGGAATAAACCCGGACCGGCGAGGTGACGCGTCGGGTGCGGTCCGTCGGGTGTTAGGGGCACGTGCAGGGTGATGAAGTTGGCATCCCGGAGTTCCCCGAAAGCGGCACTCGCGAAAGCCGGTTCCCGCTCCGATTTGGGCGGGTCGTAGCAGATGCACGCTATGCCCAGTTGCCGCAAAATGGCGGCGGTCTGCGAGCCGGTTTTCCCGTACCCGATGATGCCGGCTTTGAGTCCGGCGAGGGCGCCGGAAGTGGTCCCGAACCGGCTCACAACTGCGGTTGCGACGTACTCCGCAACCGAGCGGGCGTTGCAGCCGGGGGCGTGAAAAAAACGGATGCCGTTGTGCCCGAGCCAGTCCGCATCTACATGATCAAAACCGGCGGTCGCCGTCGCCACGGCTTTGAGGCGTTCGGGAAAGGCGGGAAAGCTCAGCCGGTCGATGCGCGTAACGGTCCTGATGAGCAGGGCATCGGCAAGGGGCAGCTGTTCGCGCAGGGAGGCATCATCCCAAAAAGAAAGCACCTGAACCTCCGGAAACGGAAGCAGGTGCTTGAGCCACGGGATTTGGTTTTCACAAAGCAGCGTAATCAAGGGTGCGCGGTCTGAAGGCGGGATGTGTTTTGGAAATGATCCCGCTCAGAAAATGCGGACTTCATGACGGCGGCGGGAGAGCGGTTTGTCCAGAATTTCTTTCAGGATGATGGCCATTTGGTTGGAGTCCTGATCCTTGAGCAGTTTCACGGCGCCGGTAGTGTGGCGGCTGCCGGTACCAGCGGTATGGTTGTACACATCGTACGCAACATCAGCTTTCTGGAAAATCGGATTGTCGCCGGCTTCCTCGAGTTCGCGCAGGCCGGGTTCGGCTCTCCGGTTGCTGCTGCGGCTGCTGCTCATGCCAGCGTGATCCATAAAGGGATTGTCGGAGGGTTTGGGCTGCGGACTGAAAACCGGTTGCGGCTCGGGCCGCCGGTATTCGGCTTCTTCGCGGGCGCGTCTTTCTTCGGCGGTTTCCACCGGCTCGGGGGAGAAAATCGATTCGAGCTCTTTCATCGCATCTTCCCAGCTCTGCGGTTCGCGGCGCTCTTCCTGCTGGCGGGCAGTGCGCGGGTTGTCAAACCTCGGATCCTGCTCCTGTTCCATCTGCTGCTGCTGACGGCGGCGCTTCAATTCTTGCTGCTTCTTTTTATCACCAAGCAGCCACTGAAAGAAAGAATAAATGATGAACAGGATGATGAGAAATTCCATGGAGATAAACCTAAGGGTTCCGGTATGAGGTTTTATTTAAACTGAAACAAGCACAACGCAGCAACCGGCGCTGTGGTTTCAGAAGTTAAGGAATTAAGCCGGTATTCGCAGGAGAAAAGCCGGCATTGATAAATAAGAAAGCCGACCAAAGCAGCGAAGGCCGAACTAAGCTTCAGCTTTGCCAAAAAAGCTTTATTTTAGCTGTTTGGTTTTCTTGATTAGTAAAGAAAATCGTGCAGTCCGTCAGAAACGACGGTCAGTCTTTTTTAATATCCGGGCAAAAATAATCATTCGACTTATAGAACTTCTTTCATGAATTCCTCATCCTATAATATAGTATCACTCATCCGTCGCAAGCGGGACGGCGGAAACCTCACTAAAGACGAAATTCAGTTTCTGATCGATTCCTACACCCGCGATGAGCTGCCTGACTATCAGATGAGCGCCTTTCTGATGGCCGTTTTTCTGCGCGGGATGAATGATGAGGAGGCCTCTGCCATTGCCTACGCCATGCTGCACTCCGGCAAGGTGATGGACCTGAGCGAAGTGCCCGGTATTAAAGTGGACAAACATTCGACCGGCGGAGTTGGCGACAAGCTTTCCCTGATTCTCGCCCCCATCGTAGCAGCGGCGGGCGTGCCTGTACCGATGATTTCGGGACGCGGACTCGGCCATACCGGCGGAACCCTCGACAAGCTTGAATCCATCCCCGGGTTTGACGTGAACCTGGATTTGGTGCGCTACGTGGAAGTCATCAAAAAACATAATGTTGTGTTTATTGGTCAGACCGAAGATATCGCCCCGGCCGATAAGCGGCTGTATGCCCTGCGCGACGTTACGGCTACCGTTGAGTGCATCCCGCTGATTGCGAGCAGCATTATGAGCAAAAAACTGGCTGAAGGCATAGACGCCCTCGTGCTTGATGTGAAGTACGGCTCGGGCGCTTTTATCAAAGACATTGAGGAGGCAGGCGTACTGGCGCGCAGGCTCGTGGATATCGGCACGGAGTTTAAGAAAAACACGGTAGCCTATCTCACCAATATGGATCAGCCACTGGGATACAAAATCGGCAACTGGTTCGAAGTTGAGGAAAGTATCGAATGCCTCAGAGGCGAATGGCCCGATGATGTGCGCGAAATTACCCTGCTGCTTTCCGGTGCGATGATCTGGCTGGGCGGCAAGGCTGCTACGCTTAATGAAGGCATAGAACTGGCGATCAGGCATGTTGAAGACGGCAGCGCGCTCCGCAAACTGCGTGAAATCGTGGAAGAGCAGGGCGGCGATACCGGCATGATCGATAACCCTGAGAACTACCCGAAAGCCGCTCATCAGGCTGCGTTTACCGCTGATGCGGACGGCTTCGTTACCGGCATTGATGCCTACAGCGTGGGCATGGCGTCGCTGGAGCTGGGCGCGGGCCGCCGCGAGAAGAAGCAGCCGATCGACCCGACAGCCGGCATCATCTTGCACAAAAAGCTTGGTGATGAAGTAAAGAAAGGTGAAACAATCGCCGTGCTGCACACGAATAAAGCCGATATGTTGTCTGTTGCACGCAACCTAATGCAGAACGCGTATAAGCTTGGAAGCGCAGCACCAAAGCCGGGCGTACTGATTTCCCGGACGGTTGATGCAAAGGGTATTCATCCGTTTGATTATAATGAGGTTCCTGCGTTAAAAACGTAAGCTGTAACAGCCTGAGTATTGCAGGTTCCTGTTTTTTTCACTTTCCTGAAGCTTCGGTGTCGCAGAATCACTTAAATATAAAGTCCCAAAAATCTTATTGACTTATGTGGAACAGATTTGTAAGAGCCATAAAATCCCTGTTTGGCGGTGTCGTTTCCAGCATGGAAGAACCCAAGCTCATTTTAGAGCAAAATATCAGGGAACTGAATGATCAGGTTCCCAAGATGAATGAAAACATCGCAACGGTGAAGGCCAATTTGGTGATGATCCGCAAGGAGCGCCAAAAGTACGAGAAGCTTGAAGCCGAGCTCGTGAATAAAATTAAGGCGGCTATTAACGCGAACCGCGACGACATTGCCGAGAGCTATGCCCTTCAGCTCGAAAAGGCGCGCGAAAATGTGGTCTCAACTGCTGAGCAGGAAAGGTTTGCCGAGCAGGCCTATGATAAATCGCTTCAGGTGAAGCGCGCCTTCATGCGCGAAAAAGACCGCAAAATCCGTGAAGCCCGCGAGGCATTGCAGGCGCACGAGCGGGCCAAGTGGCAGGCTAAGATTGCCGACACGCTCGAGCAGTTTGAAGTAACCGGCCTCGACTCCACGCACAAGGAAATGGTGAACCGGCTGAATGAGAAAACCGCTATGAGTGAAGCCCGCATGGAAATCGCCCTCGACAGTGTGGACACCAAAACCCTCGAAATCGAGATTGATGCCGAGAAAATGCGCGCCTCAGATCTGGTATCGCAGTTCAAGCGCGAAATGGGCAAAGCAGCTGATGCACCGGCCCCTGCAAAGGAGCAGGCCACCCGCAAAATCGACATCAGTCTTGAATCAGACAGCCCGGCTGAAGATGAAGCCGCAAGGTCAAAAACCATCGGGCGTCAGAAAGAATAGTTTACCTCTAAGCGGACAGAAGCGCGGCAGCCGTCGCTTCTGTCCGCTTTTTTCAGATGATCATCACCCCAAACCGGTACGCAGATGTCAGAAGAGCGGGAGCGCCTTAAGGAAGAGTACAAGCAGCATTACAGGCAAATCCTGGAGGATAAAAAGCGCCTGGCTGCGGCTGAACGAAAATCCCGCGTGCTGAAGTCCTTCCAGGAGATTGATACCCGGCCGGTACTCGAAAGCTTTCAGGATGCCCTCGGGGCGGTGCGTGAGCGTATTGTGCAGGCCGAGGCACGGCTCGAAGTGTGGCTTGATAACCGCGATGCTGATACAGCATCATCCGGCGCAGCTCCGGAAGATATGGAAGCTTTTGAGCAAAAAGAAAAAGCGCGGCAAACGCTGGCGCAGATCAGGGCCGAAATGGGCACCATTGAGCGGCAGCTCGATGAAAAAGCCGCCGCTATAACAGGTGCAAAAACCATAGCTGATACAACCGGAACCCCGGGGGAAAAGGCGGCACCCGCAGCATCAAGAGAGAAAATGCCTGAGCCCGACCCCGTGAGGCTCCCCGAAGGCAACACAAAAACAATCGGCAGAAATGAACCTTAGCTCCTGCATTTTACTTCATTAGCACGGAAAGCATCATTCAGCAATTCATCATTCAACCAACCAACCTGCGAAGCGAAGCACTCAATGGATAAGCCGGTTAACTACACCAAAGAAGCCTTTTTGCATCCGCTCAACCTCGCGCTGCTTATAGCTGCTTTTTCGAGCGCTTTTTTTATGTCGGGAAGCGCGGGGGATGTTGTGAATCTCATCATTTCCATCACCGTAGCTGCGGAGCTGCTGTATCTGGGCATTGTTCCGCGACAGCCGCGGTTTCAGAAGTACATCAACCTGCGCACTTTTAAGGAGCGCAACAGCCGCTTCGACGAGCGCCGCATTTTCGGAGAGCTTTCAGAAGCTTCCCAAAAGAGATTTCTGGTACTCAAGCACATTACCGGGCTTATCAGAAAAAATTTCGAGAAGGTAAATTACAGCTCACAGGGCATCATTGATAATCTCACTACCCGGCTTGAGGCGCTGCTGACAAGCTACATTCTGCTGCTTGAGGGCAACGAGCGTTACCGCAGTTATCTCGAAAGCACTACGCAGGCGCGCTTGCAGGAAGAGGCTGAAATTACCCAAAAAGAAATTGAGGAAGCTGAGTCGCCGCGGCTTAAGCAGGTGCTTGAAAGAAGGCTGATTATCCTGAACAAAAGAGGCGAGAAATATGGGGCAGCCCGCGAAAAATACTTAATTTCAGATTCGCAGCTCAAAACCATTGAAGACACGGTTCGCTATATTTATGAAAAATCCATGACGCTTAGTAATACAGCAGAGATTGAACATCAGATGGACAGCCTGCTGCTCGATCTGGAGGATGCTGACTCGGTTTTTGCGGAATTCAGCGAAGGAAAAAGCACGCTTCCTTCCTATCTTGATGAACTGCGATCTCTCGAGAAAGAAATTGAGCAAACCGACGAGCTGTTCCGGAAAACATCAGTGAAAACTGAAAATTAACCGATTCGAACTGTTACTTAATCCTGAAAAATCACTCTTTCATGAAACTTCCATTATTTCAAAATCTGCTTCTTGAGGTTGAAAACAAGATCTGCCTCCTCACCATCAACCGCCCTGATAAACTCAATGCTCTGAATAACGCCGTTTTGGATGAGCTTAGCGAGGCTGCTGATTTCGTTGAAACCACCGACGAAATTTCAGCGCTTATTATAACCGGCGCTGGTGAAAAGGCCTTTGTAGCGGGCGCCGATATTGCGGAGCTTTCAGCGCTTAACGAAGATTCAGGTACCGATGCTGCTGAAAAGGGGCAGGATATTTTTAATGATATCGAAAGCCTTTCAAAGCCGGTAATTGCGGTGGTTAACGGCTATGCGCTTGGCGGCGGAACTGAGCTGGCACTGGCAAGCCACATTCGCGTTGCTACCCAAAACGCCGTTTTTGGTCTGCCCGAAGTGAGCCTCGGCCTCATTCCCGGCTACGGCGGCACACAGCGCCTGCCCAAGCTGATTGGCCGCGGCCGCGCCCTCGAGCTCATCCTCACCGGCCGCATGGTGAAATCGGAGGAAGCCGGCGCTCTTGGCATTGCCAACTATGTGCTCGAAACCAAAGCCGACGCCCTGGCCAAAGCCAAAGAACTGATCGGAATGATGACCAAACATGCCCCCATCGCCCTCTCGGGCGCCATTTCTGCCGTTGTTGCCGCACAGGATTATGAAGCGGAAGACGGCTTCGCCATTGAAGCCAATATCTTTGGTGATTTGTGCGCAACTGATGATTTTAAAGAAGGAACGGGCGCTTTTCTCGAAAAGCGAAAACCCGTTTTTACCGGTAACTAACTCACTGAAGGATTGGAACCACCGTCGGAAATAAGCACTGCCCTCACAGGCAGTGCTTTCGTGCAAAAAAAAGGAGCAGCCCGTGAATGAGTTGCTCATCATACTGGGCGTTTTGGGCCTGAGTGCCTTTTTCTCAGGCTCTGAGATCGGGTACGTTGCGGCAAACCGGCTTCGCCTGGAAATAAAGTCGCGTGAAAATACGCTCAGTGCGCAGTACATCTCCTATTTCGTAAAAAATCCGGAGAGTTTTCTCTCCACAACCCTGCTGGGGAATAATGTGGTTAATGTGGCTTATGCTACGCTTATGACCCTCTTCCTGCTTGGCCCTATTACGGATACCTGGGATTATTTATTCGGCCATACTCCTTCTGAGCTAAGCATGCTGATTGCACAGACAATGATAGCCTCTGGTGTTATTTTGGTAGTTGGGGAAGTCATTCCCAAAAGCATTTTCAGGGTACACGCCGACCGCCTGATACCGCTGGTTATGGTTCCAATCGGTATCACCAATTTGCTGCTGCGACCGCTTATTTTTGTGGCGAATGCGATTTCGCTGCGCATTGTGCGTTTCCTGAATCCCGAGGCGAACTCCGTGGAAGATTTTTTCAAAAGGGAAGACATCGAAATGATTTTCCGGGATATAGCTTCAAATCAGCAAAGCGATATGGATGAAGACGATTCCGAGATTCTGACCAACGTTCTTGAGCTTTCCACCAAGCGCGTGAAGGAAAGCATGATTCCGAGAACGGAGATTGTCGCAGTTGAGAAAGGAAGCTCACTTGAAGACCTGCTCACCACATTCATTACAAGCGGATACTCCAAAATTCCGGTCTATGAAGGCAGTATCGACAACATCACCGGGGTAATTCTGGCTTACGATTTATTTAAGCAACCAGCTGATATTACTGACATTATACGCCCTGTAAAGTATGTACCCTCATCGAGAAAAGCGACGAGCCTGCTCAGCGATTTCCGGAAGGAGAATATTTCCCTGGCCGTTGTGCTCGATGAGTATGGCGGAACAGCGGGCCTCGTTACAAGTGAAGACCTGATCGAAGAAGTTGTGGGCGACATTCAGGATGAGTACGATACCGATGAGGTCATTATGAAAAAGCTGCCCGGAAACCGCTTTATTTTTTCCGGCAACCTTGAAATCGAAGATATTGAGGAGAACTTTCCGGAAATCGGCCTCAGAGAAGATGAGGTTGAATTTGAAACCATCGCGGGCTTCATCATAAATGATGTTGGCCGGATTCCGAAAGTTGGTGAAGAAATCCGCATTGGCAGACTTAAGTTTACCATAGTAAAAGCGAGCCATTCCCGCATCGAAGTAGTGAAGTGTGAAGTAATGAATTAAGCCTGATTTCAGTTTCCGAGTTTTTAAATTAGCCTTCCTCAAATAATGGATCAGTATCCGAACTGGGCACAGCTGTTTGCCCGAAAATATCTCAGCAAAACCCTAAATCAGTTTACCCTGCACGGAAATATTCGTGACTTGGTGATCACACGCGGCGCTTCGGATGGCAGTGTTGAATTCAGCCGGCTGCTGCGCTTTTTGGGTGATGAGCTTTTTGCATCCCGCGATATTGTGGTTATGTACGACCGCGCAGGCGGTATTCACTTCCGGGATGAACAGAGCCGTGCCGATTTTTACCGTGCGCTGCCTGCTCCTTACAGTCCGGCCGCTGGCCGCAGCGCCGAACCTTTGCCGAAGCTTCCGGCTGTGGTGCTGCTGCTGCTCGAAAAATATTTTCGGCTGCGCCTCGAGGAAGGCAAAAGTATAGCCTGTATTATCGATTATGCGGAAACCATTGTACCCAACTCCGATAACAGCTCATCGGCCCCCGACGACAGAAATGTTCTTGTTAACTTAATGAAATGGTCGCAGGATCCCATTTTCCTGGCATCGGATTTTACGGTGGTAATGCTTGCCGAAAACCTGGCCGATATCAACCGGAGCCTTGTACAAAGCCCCTACAATGCGGCCATTAAAATCGGGCTGCCTTCACAGGATGACCGCATCGATTTCATCCGCCACTTTTTTAATTATGATGCCGAAAAAACAGCTCAGCACAGCGTGCCGGGTATTGAAGTGCTTGCACAGCAAACCGCGGGCCTGAGTTTTGTACAGCTCCGAAGCCTTCTGGCAAATGCGGTTGAAAACAGCGAAAAGCTCACATTTGATACGCTTGTAACCAAGAAAAAAGAGCTGATTGAAGCCGAAGCGCATGATCTGCTTGAATTTGTTGACACAGCCTACACCCTCGATCATGTTGCCGGGCATGCGCAGGTTAAAAAACATCTGCGCAATGCGAGTCAGGCGCTGCAAAACGGCCGTGGGGATGTGCTGCCAATGGGCTGGCTCGTATGCGGACCCGTGGGTACCGGTAAAACCTTTATGGTAAGCTGCTTCGCCGGCGAAGTTGGGGTGCCTATGGTGAAGCTCAAAAATTTCCGATCGCAGTGGCAGGGGGTTACTGAGGGCAATCTGGAAAAAATCCTCACCCTGCTCGAAGCGATGGCGCCGGTTGCGGTCATGATTGATGAAGCCGATGCCTACCTCGGCGACCGCGCCGCATCGGGCGACAGCGGCGTATCGAGCAGGGTTTTCGCCAAAATCGCGAGTTTTATGAGCAACTCGGCCAACCGCGGACGCATCCTATGGTTTTTGATGACGGCACGTCCGGATCTGATGCCCGTTGACCTGAAGCGTCAGGGCCGGGCTGAAGAGCATCTTGCGCTGTTCTATCCCGATACCGAAGAAGAACGGGTCGAAATTTTTGAGGCGATGAAGCGCAAAACCGGCATGGTAATGACCAAAAACGAGGTGCCTGAATCCATCCGGCTTGGCAAGCACACCTACAGCGGCGCCGATATGGAAGCCGCCCTCACACGGGCCCGTTTCCGGGCTGCCGCCGCCGGCAAGCAGCGGGTTTCGATGGAAATTCTCGAAGAAACCTTCGAAGATTTCATCCCCCCAACATACCCCGAAGAAATCGAGCTGCAAACCCTGCTCGCCGTGAAGGAGTGCACCTCCCGTGCGCTGCTGCCGGAGCGTTTCCGGCATCTGAAGCCGGAAGATGTTGCAGAGCGCATCAGCGAGCTTAAAATGCAGCTTGAAGGGCTTTGAGTTTATTCCGGCCTGTGAGCGCATCATCCTAAAAAAACAACATCAACAAAACCGAAAGAAACAGTTTATGGCGCACATCATGCTGGAAATCGAAATCCCTGACGAATATCAGGAGTGGCTCATAGCTGAACTTGACGAACTTGAGTTTGAAGGCTTTGATCAGCATCGTAACCATCTTATGGCATGGATTCCGGAAGCTTCCCTCAACGATGTAACCCGCGAAACCATCGAGCATCTTCTGATCGGTATCGGGCACGGCGCTTACATAGTGAAAGAAGAGCGTGTTGAAGACCGCAACTGGAATGAAGAATGGGAGCAGACCATACAGCCGATGCAGGTTGGCCGGTTCTGGATTCGCCCGAGCTGGGCGGCCCCTAATCCTGATATTGAAAACGAGCCGGGGCGCATCGTTCTTGAAATTGACCCCAAAATGTCGTTCGGAACAGGCTATCATGAAACGACGCGCATTTTACTCAGGCTGATGCCGGAGGTTTTCCGTATGTGGGCTGAACGTAACGGCGGCGGGTTGCCCGCTGAGGTGATGGATGCCGGAACCGGAACGGGCATTCTCGGTATTGCTGCCCTGAAACTTGGTGCCGGACACTGTTTTGGCTTTGATGTGGATGAGTGGAGCACCATCAATACGACCGAAAATGTGCTGATGAATGGCGTTGAAGGGCGTTTTGAAGTGAAGCAGGGTGATGGCAGCGTAATTCCGGCAGATACGACCTATGATATTGTAATGGCCAACATCAACCGGAATATTCTGGAAGATATGTCTGCAATGCTTACCAAACCGCTGAAGCCCGGCGGTATTCTGATGCTTTCCGGCCTGCTGTATTCTGATGAGGAAATTATACTGAAGCACGGTGCCTACGCGCAGTTCAAAAAAGTTGAGGGAGAGCAGGAAGGCGACTGGATTGGTCTGATTCTCATTCGGGACTGATTCTGGAGGAGGTGAGCCTCAGCTACCCGGGCCAGCAGCTTTGCTGATACGGTTTACGAGAGAAAGCAGCCGCTCATTGCCGGCAAGCTGTTCCGGCTCAAATTCTTCCACGAGAATGAGATCAAACCCATCCCGATCGGCTTTGCGGAAGGTGTCGTACAGCTCACGGGCAAAACCGGGATAATCTCCTCTCCAAAACAGGCCGGTTGCCGCGGGCGGCATTTTGGGCTCAGAAGTGTGGCAAAGTACAAGTGCAGGCTCATCTACAGCTGACAGCTCACCCGTGCTGAACCATCGGACTTTTGCCTTAGGGGCATAGTGGGTGTACTTCATACCCGGACTTTTTGGTGCCTCTGCTTTTGTATCTGAGCCGTCTGTTGGGGTAAAACCACATGCCTCATAAATATCGGATGCTGTAATATTACCGGGCCTGAGAATAACCGGCGGGTTAACCGTGAGGTCAAGTACGGTTGATTCGATGCCGATATCGCAAATACCGCCATCGATTACGGGTAATTTTCTTTGGTAATCGGCATAGATGTGCTCAGGGCGGGTAGGGCTTGGCCTGCCTGATTTATTTGCACTTGGTGCTACGAGCGGGCCGCTGAGCTGTATGAGCGCAAGAGCTGTCGGATGATTGGGCATCCGGAGGGCTACGGTGTTCATGCCCGCGGTAACGATATCAGGAACTTCCGGGCGTTTATTGAAAACAAGGGTGAGCGGACCGGGCCAGAATTTTTGCATCAGTAACTTTGCCCTTGCTGAAACCGAAGGGGTAAACTCCTTTACCATATCTACATTGCTGATGTGCACAATCAGCGGGTTGTCGGAAGGCCGTCCTTTAACTTCAAATATTTTCTGAACAGCCCTGGGGTTCCATGCTGAAGCACCAAGACCGTAAACGGTTTCGGTAGGGAATACCACGAGCTCGCCCTGCTTAAGCAATTCGGCAAATGTGTGGAGCTGTTCTTTAGAATGTGGCATATTCGGCAACCGCCTGCAGCAGGGATAATTTAAAGAGTATCTGCTAAAATAGGAGGTTTCTGATTTCAATAAAATTGCTGTACAAACAAAAAAAGCCCGGTTAAGGGCTTTTTGGGTTGTACAGATAAAGCAGGACGAATCTTTTAAGCCGGCCTTTGTTTTTTTTCTTTCTTAGCCTTGGTTACTTCAGCCACTTCGTCAGCTTTTTTCTTTCGAAGTTTGAAGTTTACATAACGTAAGCCATAAATCTTGTGCATCATTTCATCACGAAACTCGATGGCTTCCTGAAGTTTAGCCTTGAAGTTCCGCTTGAATTCAGCGTTATTTTTACTTTTCGGGATGTAGAAGGTCTTGTTTTTATTGACCCCTTTTTCTGGCGAGTAACACACTGAAAACACATGTTCGATGTACTCCTTATCGTTGCGTTTTTTCTTTTTCTGTGTGTAGCTGATACCATTTTGACCGATGTTGCTGCGGGTACCTACGTGCATGGGCCGGCTGTGGTTTTTAGCGAAATTTTCCCATTCAGCAATATGCTCATCACGAAAAGACACAGCTTTTTTTAAAGCCTCATCTTTTCCGCCATATTTGCCGTCGCTGAAAAACTTGCTGATTTGCCTGCCGTCACGTCTTATTCGTACAAACCACCCAAATGTATTTTTTGAAGGTTGATCGATTCGGGATATGTTTTTCATGATTTCTTAATAATTGATAAAGGCCGTTACCCGAGCTGAACGTGTATTTGTTGTGCCTGCCGCTGTTTTTTCTTGGTTTTGCCTGAATCGAATGTCTTTCGCATCAGGCATAGGTAAGATTAAGTCAGTGGTTAAGGTGAAGGGAGCCTGCATTTATGATGTACAAGTAAATATTAGTTCCCGGCAGTCGGTGCTTAAGTTCAAAATAGTTTGGTAAGCTCGGTTATTTGTAATAATAAAATTTAAATTTAAACTTTACAAGTTCGTTGGTTTAGAAATGCAGAAAAGTTTATGCGGCTAATCAAACCCAAATCACCTTCAAATAAGATACTATTAATCAAGCTGTTCTGCATTCATGCATTAATATTTGTAAGACCTTTTATTTTACTGTGGGCAATTCATCCCAGTTGGTCGTGTATGCCGGCGATTTATGCTCCTGCCGCATCGTCCATTCCTGCTTCAAGCCGTTAACTGCATAAATTAGCTTGTTTCGCCCCATTTTCTGATTGACGGCATCAACGGCATCCGCCAGCTTTTTCTTTCGCTCAAGCTCATCCTGATTCACAAAAAGATTGCCCTGTATCTGATCTCTTCGCCTGATTTCAGTGAGCATCACCCCGGCTTTCTGATAGGCGTAGCCATCCACAAAAACTTCCGTGAGCCCGGCGAGGGCGGCCTTTGTGAGGTCTGGCGTAAAGTCCGTTGCAAGCGGCAGCGGCATGGTTGCCGTGTTGCTGTAGTACGGCTGACTTTTGGCGAAACGGTTCGTTTTCACGAAAACATGAACCACGCCGGCTACAGAATGCTGTCCCCGTAATTTTTCGGCTGCCCGGGCCATGTAGGCCGATACGGCTTCCTGCATGTGGCCGAAATCCGTTACCGGTTTCCGGAAGGAGCGGGATGACAGAATGCCTTTTCGGGGCTCGATGTCTTCCATTTCGATGCTTGGTATGCCGTTTAGCTCGCGTAGGGTGCGCAGCCCGGTTACGTGCATGTGCCGCTTCACCCAGCTTTCCGGTGCCGTTTTCAGGTCGTAGGCGGACTCAATGCCGTGGCTGTGCAAAAACTGCGTGTGCTGCCGCCCGATGCCCCACACTTCACCCACGGGCAGCCGGCGCAGGTAGGTATCAAAATCTTTGATGAGGTCGGTGTGCAGTACGCCTTCCCAAAGCTGCTCTCGTTTTGCAAAATGGTTGGCAATTTTGGCCAGCGTTTTGGTCGGGGCAATGCCGATGCTCACCGGCAGTCCGGTCCACTGCCGCACCCTATGCCGGATTTCCTGCCCGTACAGGTGCACGGGCCTTCCTTTAGGCGGCTGAAGCAGCATGAAGGCCTCATCAATCGAGTAAACCTCCACATCATCGCTGAAGCCCCGCAGGGTCTGAACCACCCGGCCGGACATGTCGCCGTACAGCGCGTAGTTCGATGAAAACACCCGGATGCCCTTCTCCCGAAACTCCCGCTCATATTTGAAAGCCGGTGCCCCCATGGGGATGCCCGCTTCCTTCGCTTCCGCTGAGCGCGCTATCACGCAGCCGTCGTTGTTAGAAAGCACCACAACCGGCTTGCCCCTGAGTGCCGGGTTAAACACCCGCTCACAGGATGCATAAAAGTTGTTGCAGTCCACAATGGCATAAAACGGACCCCGGCCTTTTTGCGGCGCCTCGCGGAAGGGGTCGTGTTGGTTTTTGGGTGATGCGTTCATAGCCCTGATCTGAGTTCCGGCAGGTTTAAGTGGCCCGATGGATGATCCACGTAACTACGCCCCAAACCTCAAAATCAGATTCAGGTGTTACGGGGATGGGTTCAAAATCGTCATTTTCCGGCAACAGCCACAGCTGACCGTTTTCTTTCCGGAGGCGCTTCACCGTGAACTCCCCGTTGAGCACGGCCACGATAATTTTGCCGTTGGTTGCCTCAAGCGAGCGGTCCACAATCAGGATGTCGCCTGAGTGAATGTCCGCTTCCCGCATCGACTCCCCCTGAACCCGCACAAAAAAAGTAGCAACCGGGTGACTCACGAGGTATTCGTTCAGGTCAAGCTGTTTTTCGATATGGTCCTGCGCCGGCGACGGAAACCCGGCCTGCACCGCCTCACTGTACAGCGGCAGCTGAGCAGGGGCGGCGGCCTCAGAAGGGTTGATCAGGCGGATTTCGGTGATTTTGAGCATGTGCAGGGCGTTCGCGGGGTTTTGACTGTTGTGTGATGATACGGGCTGTAGCAAAAAAACAGCCCGTACTTCCGTTAAGAAGCACGGGCCAATTTAACAGTCTTTGCGTGAGAAAGCATTCCGGAATCAGCGGGCTTGCATCCGGTAGCGGCTCTATTTGCTGAGAAACTTCATCACAGGTTTCTCCACAAAAGGGAAGAGCCTGCTGAGCGTACGCAGCGTTTTTAGTTTGAAGGTCGGCACCCAGTGGATTTTCTTCTGCTGATGGCAGGCTTTCCAGGCCACTTCCGCGATCTGAACCGGCCGCAGGTTGGCTCCGAAAATATTGAGGGTTCCGGCTTTGTGCTGCTGTGAGCTGATCATGTTGGTGTTCACATACAGCGGCATGATGTCGGTTACGTGAATGCCTTCGCGCTCAAGCTCGATATGAAGGGCTTCGGTGAGGCCGCGAACCGCGAATTTGGAGGCCGAATACACGGCAAGGTCAGGCACCCCGTACAGCGCCGAGGCAGAGGACATGCTCAGGATTACCGGCTTGTCTGCTTTTTTAAGCAGCGGCAGCGCGGCATAAACGCCGATCACAATGCCTTCCACATTGATGCGCATGGTGCGGAGCTGCTGTTCGAGGGTCACATCTTTTACAGAACCCATGTACATGATGCCCGCACAGTTAAAGAGCACGTCCATTTTGCCGCCGCTTGCCTTGCCGAAAACTTCGACCGCATTGGCGTAGGAGGCCGGATCGGTTACGTCGAGTTTGGCGTAGCAGCAGTTGTTTTCGCCGGCTTCGGCGGCCACGGCTTTCAGGCCGTCTTCGTTAAGGTCGAACAGGCCGACAAACCAGCCGCGCCCTGCAAAAAGCAGCGCTGTCTCGCGGCCAATCCCCGAGGCCGCTCCGGTGATGAATATGCTTTTTTTCATGTTGGTTGGAATAGGGTGAAGGATACAGTCGAATGATAAAATGGGCGCGGGCCTGGTACTTTTTTCAGATCCGGTATTTGTCGAAATCCGGCTTTCGTTTTTCGAGGAAGGCGTTTTTACCTTCGCTCGCTTCTTCGGTCATGTAGGCAAGCCGGGTTGTTTCGCCGGCAAACACCTGCTGACCCACAAGGCCGTCATCAATCAGGTTGAAGGCGAATTTGAGCATGCGGATGGCGGTGGGGCTCTTCTCCAGAATTTCTTTGGCCATTTTGATACCTTCCGCTTCGAGCTCCTCATGCGGCACCACTTTATTTACCATGCCCATTTCGTAGGCTTCCTGCGCGGAGTAGTTCCGGCCGAGGAAGAAAATCTCCCGTGCCCGCTTTTGCCCGACCTGCCGTGCGAGGTATGCTGAACCGAAACCGGCATCGAAGCTTGCCACATTGGCGTCGGTTTGCTTAAAGATGGCGTGCTCGCGGCTTGCGAGCGTCATGTCGCAGACCACGTGCAGGCTATGCCCGCCGCCTACGGCCCAGCCGGGCACCAGGCAGATCACGACCTTGCCCATAAACCGGATGATGCGCTGTACATCGAGGATGTTAAGCCGCTGCCGGCCGTCTTCCCCCTGATAGCCTTTGGCCTGCCGCACCCGCTGATCGCCGCCCGAACAAAAGGAGTACACCCCGTCTTTCGCCGGACCCTCGCCCGTGAGCAGCACAACGCCGACCGAGCGGTCTTCCTGTGCATCCAGAAAGGCATCTTCGAGTTCAAAGACGGTTTTTGGCCGGAAGGCATTGCGCACATCCGGCCGGTTAAAGGCTATCCGCGCGATGCCTTCAGCTTTTTTGTAGGTGATATCCTCGTAGGTTTTGGCAGTAATCCAGTTCATGGAATTTGAATTTGATTTGATGGTGTCAGGATAACACTGTTATCCTGTGTTGATATTACAGGAATAAGCCCTGATTTGCAATTTAAAAACAGCCGGCCTGCAAACAAGCAGCTGATGTACGCTCATTTTTGTGCCGCAATTTCGCTTAGCAGCCTGCACAGCAGTGTTGGGTTTTCCAGATGGACCCGGTGTCCGCAGTCAGGGATGGTGAGGTGCCGCTTTTGGCTGCTGCCAAAGAGCGGCAGCAGTTCGCGTGCAATTTCGGAAAATTTGGAGTCGCAGGCCCCGGTAAGCAGGGTAACGGGCGCCGAAATCAGGCCAAGCTTGCCGTGCAGGGCCGGCATGCTGCCGGTGCCAAACGCGCGCAGGGAAGCCGCAAGCTGTACCGGATCCTGCGCCCGGCGGATGTCCCTCATTTTTTTGTTTATTTCGGGGGATGGCTCCGTGCTGCTTTCGAACACCGGAAGTGTATCCCAGCTTTGGTCAAAGCCTTCGAAATCGGTCAGGATTCTTTGAGCGAGCGCACGGTCCTGTTCGCGGCGCTGCCGGCGCTCGGATGCGCTGCGGAGTCCGGCTGTGCCGCTCTCGAGCACCAGATGTTGCAGGCTGAACCCGGTTTCCGGCTGCTCCGCCAGCGATACGGCAAGCTGCAGGGCCAGCCGGGCGCCCATGCTGTAGCCGTACACCACCAGCGGACCTTCAACCTGTTCACGCAAAAGCTGCCGCAGGTCGAGAACCTGCTTCTTAGTTGCGTAGCGGGCCGTCGGGTCGGCTGCCCGGCTCAGGCTCCCGCCATGTCCGGCGAGATCGGGACACATCACCCTTGAAAATCCTTCAAGCTGCGGCAGCAGGTGAGCGAAACTTTGGTGCGACCCGGCAAAGCCGTGCAGCATCATTAGGGCAGGTCCGGCGCCCTTGCTTTCGGTTGTATGAACCCTGTAGGTGAGGCCTTCCCGGGTGAATTCAGTCATCAGCGGGGATTATCGGCCTGCCAGAGGGCACGGCGCTCTTTCATGCTGTGGGTGGTGTCGGTCACGGCCTCGATTACGAGCACGGCTGCGGCCGATTCCTGAGCCTGCGCGAGCGCATCGTTAAATTCGGGCCGCGAGGCTGCCTTCAGGTGGCTGATGCCGTGTGCCCGGCACAGCAGGCTCAAATCAACCTGTTGCGGGGTTTCGAAGTAGGTTTCGTACACCCCGGCATGAGCGCTTACGGGGAGCATCCGGAAGATGGTGCCGCCGCTGTTGTTGACCACGATGATGCGCAAGGGCGCGCCGTGGTGCCGCGAGAGCTGCAGGAGGGCATTGGTGTCGTGCAGGAAAGACAACTCGCCAAGGAGCAGCCACACGGGCGCGTTGCTGCCGGTGCAGATGCCGGCCGCGGTTGAAGTGATGCCGTCGATACCGCTCGCACCCCGGTTGTGGTGCACGGCAGTAAAAGGCAGTGGCATATCGTTGAACAGGTCGAGATCCCGCACCGAAAAGGAGTTCGAAATAAAGAGCTGAGCTCCACTGAAGTGAGCAGGGTGCTCACGCGCAAAACCCAGAAAGCTTCGGAAAACCTGTCCGTCGCTGAGTGTGGTATTGGGTTCTGAAGCGGAGTTCAGCGCGTTAAGCTGTTTGCCAAATGCCGATTCGTGTGATTGCCAATGGCTGCGCCATTCGTCGTGTTTCTGCTGTATGTCAGCGGCAGCGAGCCCCGCAGCAAAGCTTTCTGATGATGCGGTGAGGGTGCTGAACGGATAAAACTGTACGAAGCGGGTATGGATTTTGAGCGGATCGGGAACCTGCTCGGTGCTGCTGAGGCACCATTGCACCACGTAGGCATGTGCCTTCAGAAAATCGTTGAGCGCCCGGCTTACCGGCGGAAATCCCACCCGCAGAATGAAATCGGGTTTCAGCTCCTGAACGATTTTTTTGTTGCGGAGGAAGCTTTCATAGCCGTAAACCGTGCTCCGGGGCGTTTCGGTATCGGTCTGCTGCACGGAGGCGGTGCCTTCGATCAGGTGCGGGATGCGGCTTTGGCTCATCGTGAGCTCGAGCAGCCTCCGCTCTGCCACCGAAGCCGCACCAAGCGGACCGCAGATGATCAGCGGCCGGTCGGCATCTTCAAGCAGCCAGAAAAGCTTCTCGAGCATGGCATCGTTTTCGTCATCAGCGGGGATTTCTGCCAGTGGCGGGAGTTCCTCTTCAAGCCGCTGACGGGTTTCGGTGCACCACTGCATCAGCCCGGGGATGCGGTCTGCCTTTGGCTCAAGCGGTTTGCTGAAACCTGCATTAAGGTGTGCTGGGCCGCCTTCCGTTCGGGAGGCTTCGAAAAGAGTGCGGGCAAGCTCCGCGGTTTTGAGCCCGGAAGCGTCGGCTTCTATCAGGGCTTCCGATTCGCGGAAAAGCACCGCATAATCGCCGTAAAGGTTGGTTTGGTTGATGGTCTGCGGAGCCAGCACGCCATGAAGACCAAAGGGCCGGTCGGCCGAGAGTACGAGCAGGGGGGTGGAGGTCATCCGGGCTTCGATAACCGCGGGGAAGTAATTCGCAGCGGCCGTGCCGGATGTACAGATCAGCGCTGCGGGCAGGCCGGTAGATTTGCCGATGCCGAGCGCAAAGAAAGCGGCGCTGCGTTCATCCAGGATGATGTGGGCGGAAAGCCGGCCCTGCTGCTGCAGCATGGCTGCGGCAAGCGTGAGCGGGGTGGAGCGGGAACCGGGCGAGATAACAACGTGAGAGAGTCCGAGGGCTGCAAATTCTGAGAGCAGCCGGTATCCGAAAGTAAAATTGAGCTCGCCGGTTCCCACAGGCATGTGGGGGTCAGTGCCGGTGTCAGGCATGGTTGATGGCAGTTAACATGGGGATGAGTTTCAGCTTGGTCTCTTCCCACTCTGCAACCGGATCAGAATCCTGTACGATGCCGCAGCCGGCATAAAACAGCGCCTCGTGCTCGGTAATAAGGCCGCTTCTGATGGCGACTACAAATTCGCCGCGCCCTTTACTGTTGAGCCAGCCAACAGGGGCAGCATACCAGCCGCGCTCGTAAAGCTCATATTCGGGGATTAAACCGAGCGCTTTGCGTGAGGGCACCCCGCCAACAGCGGGTGTGGGATGCAGGCTCCTGAGAATTACAAAAGGATCGTATTTGTTATTGGTCCAGGCGGAAATGGGAGTATAGAGATGCTGAACGTTGGTGAATTTTTTTATCCCGGGTTGAGCGGGATGGTTTACTTCATCACAAAAGTTACGCAGTTTTTCGCGTATGTCCTCAACAACAAGGCGGTGCTCTTCAAGATCTTTGGCACTGCTGAGCAGCTTTTTCTCCATAATGGCATCCTCTGTGGCGGTTTTGCCTCGGGAGATGCTTCCTGCAAGTCCCTCAGTAAGGATGTAGTTCGAGCGGATGGATAGCAGGCGCTCGGGGGTGCTGCCCACAAAAGCCGTTTTGCCCTCGGGCCGCATCATAAAAGTATAGCAGGAGGGGTACTCATTGCGAAGCTGATTCAGGATGCGGGTTGGCTGCTGCCGGCCGCAAAGCCTGACCCTCAGCATGCGGGAAAGCACAATTTTGGTTAAGGCACCAAGCTCGATAAGCTTTTTGGCTGCACTGATATTTTCGATCCATTTACCGAGCGATTCCGGCTCTTCAATTACCTCGGCGTATTCGTGAGCCGGCGCGGGTTCTTCATGCAGGGCCGCAGAGGTTGATTTTAGCAGCTGCGTTGCCATACGGTCGATGGTAGCCCGTACACTGTCAGCCAGTTTCTCAGCGCTGATGTTTTTCGGTACTTCTTTGTTCACGGTGAGCAGGCAGAGTTCGCCGTCCCGAACAAATGACCATTCCGGTACAAAAAAATCAGATGCGTTGAAATTTTTCCAGGCTTCAGCATCCTGACGGTCGAAAAATGAAAATCCACCTAAAAAATGTACGCCTGCCAGGCTGTGCCGGAAGGCGCTGTATTCAACAATATCTTCGCAGGCTTTTTTTATGGCCTCGGAGGTTGCAGTAAAACGATCGCTCGATTTGCCGTTGCGGCCGGCTGCGGCACACTGACCCGGGCAGCTGATTTTGCGGATAGCTCTCCCGGCTGAAATACCCAGCCGTTCATCAGGATGTTCCCAGTAGTACTGAAACTGATCAGACTCAGCAAGTATTTCCAATACTGCCAGGGGATCGATATTTTCGAAAGGTACGGTAACAGAGAAAATAACCGGCTGATCTGCAACCGGTGTAACGGATACGGCTTCTTGTGCACATTCCAAATACCCCTGCTTTTCCAGGCTATCGATAACGGATTTCAGTCCGGATGTATGTATCTGTTTTTCAGAAGGTTCAGTTCGGATCATTCAATTTGTATGAGGAGGCTCTTTTTGCTGCCTTTGTTGAATTTGCTAAAAAAAGAATGCTATGTGTTTAATTGATAGTTCGCTCAGCTGAATTTTTGCGCGAAAGCTAATAACCAAACCAATTTGTGGCATTATATCAATTACACAAGGAAGCGATATCAATATAAAGTTGTCTGAACACCGAAGCGCCCTGAATAATTTGGTTTCAGAAAATATTGAAATAATTGTAATTAAGGAAAATTCGCAGAAAATTTATCCGAAGTATGTGTTAGAAATGCGGCATATAAAGTATTAAACCGGTTTTTGAGAGTTCAGGTGCTAAGTTTTCGCGATCCTTCTGTAAGAACCAGGCAGGGATGAGCCGGGCAGGGTTGAACTAACTGTTTGTATTCTATAGTCTTGTATAAAAAAGCGCTTTTTTGAATCAAAATAGTGGATATTTACCCCAATGTTAGCTTAAATTCGCACTACATTAAATTATTAATCAACTTACAGACCGCATGATAACAATTCGCCCGGTGGATATGGATAACATCAAAACCCATCACGCCTGGAACAACGACCCTGAACTTAACTATTTTGATTCCGATTTTCCGCTTGACATGGAACCAATTTCTTCGTTCAGGCAGCGCATGCAGGAAATGCTGAATGACCCAAACAGCGGTATTCTCATTCTGGAAATTCACCATGAAGCAGATCAGAAGCTGATTGGAATTGTTGATATTCACGGTATCGACCCAATTAATAAACGTTGT
Source organism: Cyclonatronum sp. (assembly GCF_022565315.1). Classification (NCBI taxonomy): domain Bacteria; kingdom Pseudomonadati; phylum Balneolota; class Balneolia; order Balneolales; family Cyclonatronaceae; genus Cyclonatronum; species Cyclonatronum sp. The sequence goes on from NZ_JAIUMX010000007.1 coordinate 24,224, forward strand.
ATTATTGAGTGCACCATAGCAGACCGCTCCTATCAAAATCAGGGGTATGGAACTGCTGCTTTTCGGGATGCGGTCCGTTTTAGCTTCGAAGAGCTGGGTATGAACAAGGTGATGTCAGCAGCTTTTGATTTTAATGAAAAGTGGATTCGTATCCTCAAGAATCATGGCTTCACTCTTGAAGGTACCCTGCGCGAGCATGCCCTCAAAAATAATGAATATGCCGACAAACTCATTTTTAGTATTCTGAAGTCGGAGTTTGTTGATTCAGAGCATTTTCAGATGTCCGTTTCATAGCTTAAGTTAGGAGGGTGCGGGTCAGGTATCTGAACACATCATCCTAAAACTTAAATTATGAAAATACTCCTGCCGATTGCCATAATGCTACTGTGCATATTTTCTGGATGCGCAGAAACCTCAGTACAGGAAACGCTACTCAAGGAGGAAGAAGCCCGGACTGAAATTCTTCAAAAGCTCGATCGTTTCATGGAGGGTGCTTCTCGGGGAGATGCTGAGATTCACGGCTCGTTTTGGCATGAAGAGCTGGTTTATACCTCTTCTTCGGGAGCAAGATTCGGAAAGGCAGCTTTGATGGCCGGGCTTCAGCCCCTTCCTGCTGATACACCGGCTGAAGTGCGCTATCATGCTGAAAATCCGAACCTCCGTTTTTACGCAGGCACAGCACTGCTTGATTTTACGCTGGTAGCTGTTGAAGGAGAATCTGAAACCCGCTTTCTGAACAGCGGCGTATTGATTATGTCAGAAGGCAGCTGGCAGGTTGTAAACTGGCAGGCAACCCGTGCCGGCATTGATAACTGAGCTTCTTTTCAGTTTGTTTTGCGAAATCAGGCAGCTGATGCTGTTTTCTGCCGCTGCCTGTTTTTAAATTAAAAAAGCCCGGCCCGGAGGTGAACTCCAGACCGGGCTTTCTTTTTTGGAAAAATCCTAAACGGCGAAGTTTACAGATCGCCGTAAAAATGGAAGTTATCAGGAAGTCCTTCGAGTTCAGCATCGGAAGCACTGCTTGAGGAAACCCGAGCATTGCTGATGGTGTAAACGCTCACGAGAAAACCTTCCACGTAAACTTCGTCTATCTTAAGTGTACCTGTAACGCGGAGGGGGTCGAAGGTATAAGTTGCTAATGGTCTGGTAGTTTCGATCATCAGTGTTTCATTGGCTTGAGGCGGCGGCACGTGCATGCAACCCATAAACGGAGCCTGAAGCAGAATAAACTGTGTGATGTTTTCGATACGGTCGAAAGGCACCATATAGCCCACTACGCTGATTTCCTGCCCGTTCAGCGCTTTGAGGTCTTCGGGTACCGCTGCATTTTGCCGGTGAATCTGGTAGCGTCTGAAATCGCTGAACATGATGCGGGGTGCTTCTGATGAAGCCTCAGAAAGGCCCGCCTCACCAACGGCAGCTGAAGTTATCGTGGGTGCTGCGCCAAATACAGAAAGCGTGAAAAGGACGATGAACAAGCCTGATACAGTCTTCATAGTTTCAAAAAGTTGAGGGGTTAGGGAGCAAGATTTGCGACAACATCCGTGCGGTAAGCTTTGAGTGCTGGTATGATACCTGCCAAAATACCGAGCAATACAAACGTTAGCAAGGTAACGAACTGAGCGCTGTCTATTGCATAGGCCGAAACGATGATACCGGCGGTTTCAGCTATAAACGGAGCTGTGGCGGCTACAATTCCGATACCGCCGGCAAGCCCCAGAATACAGCCGATACCCACAATGAAACCGGCTTCCAGCAGGATAAGCCCGAGCACGGTTCCGCGCCTTGCACCAAGGGAGCGGATGATGGCGATATCGCGGCGGCGTTCTTCCATGGTGTTGTAGATGGCAACCAGAACGCCGAAAAGAGCTACGATAAATACGAGCCAGCCTACATAGCGAAGCACAAGTTCGGCATTCCCGATAATGCTCATCAGTTCCTGAATCTGCATGGCGGGCACTACGGCCATTAGTTCATCTTTGTGTGCAAAGAAGGGATCGCGCATCATATTGCGCGCCAGCAGCGGATTTTGGGGTGTCGGCATATTGATCATGCCGGCAATCTGCAGCGCGGCAGCCTGATTGCCAAAACTCAGTAAAACGGCATCGAGGCGGCTTACACGGCTTTCATACTCCGAAAGCGGGTGCGGAAACTGACGGCTGAGCCGCTCGGTCATGGCGTAAAGGCGCTCCGTATCAGCCAGTGCATGGTGGCTGTGGCTGTGCCGGTGCGTATGGCTGTGGTCGTGCGCATTGTCGCTGCCATGACTGTGAGAAGCGTGGTCATGGTCCTCACCATGATCGTGGTTGTGGTCTTGCTCGTGCTCGTGGTCGTGGTCGTGGTCATGATCATGACCGTGCGCATGGTCGTGATCGTTGTGCTCGTGGTCGTGATCGTGCTCGTGGTCATGCGCATGGTAGTGCACTGCATAGGCACTGTAGATGCTGGTAAAAATTACATTGTCGTGGGCAGTGCGGCTGGGCTCGAGAATGCCCGTAATTACAAGTTCGAACTCATCATGCACGTGCGGCTCAATGTCGTCACCATCAAGCTCGCTTACACCGTGCGTCATAAAAAAGGTGTGCCCAATTCCGATGCCGAGCCTTCGTGCTGCATTGCTGCCGATTACGGCTTCAAAAGGGCGTTCAAAATTCCGGCCTTCTGCGATCTGGAAAGGCTGCCCGGAGCGGGGTTCGCCTTCAGCGATAAACCCGGCTGAGGTACCTACAACCCGTACGCCGCGGTAGTTGTCACCTACAAAAACGGGAAAAGCCTGATCGATGCGGCCGTCGCGAAGGGCGATCTGATACACATCTCCGGGAATTACCCCGGTAGAGGTTTCAAGGTGATAGATTGTGTTGAGGGTCGTTTGCATCCGGCTGCCGGGTGCAGCGAGGATTAAATCGAAGCCGACCGAAGTTTGGGTGTAACCCTGTTCGGTTTCGCGTTCGAGGGTCTGCACCGCAATAACGAGGGATGCGGCCAGCGCTACTGAGCCAATGGTAAGCAGAGTGCTGAGAAGCCGCAGCTTCATATTTTTGAAAACTATCTTTACAGGACTCATACGGGAACCGCCTGGTTTAATTCTGTGAGATCGATGTTGATTTCAAATTCGGCAAGCACTTCGGTTTCGTGGCTCACCAGGATAAGCGTTTTACCGGCCGTGATTTCTTTAATCAGCGCCAGCACTTCAGCCGATGTTTTGGGGTCGAGTGATCCTGTGGGCTCATCTGCCAGAATAATCTCCGGGTCGTTGGCAAGTGCCCTGGCAATGCAAACGCGCTGCTGTTGCCCAACTGACAGCTGAGAGGGCCTGTTATGCAGCCGTTCGCCAAGCCCGACTCGCTTCAGCAGATCCTCTGCCCGTGCCGGCGGGATTTTCTTATCGGCAAACTGCATGCCCAGCTGCACATTTTCCAGGGCAGTGAAGCCGTCAAGCAGGTTGAAAGACTGAAAAATGTAGCCTATGTGGTTGGCACGGAAGCGGTCCCGCCGGGATTCGGCAAGTTTTGTAATATCCCTTCCCAAAATGCTGATTTCGCCTGAATCAGGTAGGGTCATGCCGCTGATGCAGTGGAGAAGCGTAGTTTTTCCGGACCCTGAGGTGCCGCGGAGTGCAATATGTGTGCCGGCTTCAACCTTCAGTGAGGGTATGTCCAAAACGGCTTGCTTAAGCCCCGTTGATGGTTCAGGATATGATTTTTTTAAGTGAGATAAAGCAATGGCGGCCATAGAAAAATGAACCTTATGATTAACAGATGAATGGTTTTGGAAACGGTAAAAAGCCAGGCAAATTATAGCTGAAAACGATACGCTATTACCGTATGAACTCGATAAAATGACCCTCCTGTATATCGTGCCGGGCGGTGAACCCGCCGTGAACCTCAACTACGTATAGCGCTGGTCGGCCGGAAGGGTACTGCTGCTGAGAGAAAGGAGTGGTATTCTGATGAATACGGACAATCTCAAATTCATCATTAACGAATACCATGTCGAGCGATAGAGGGGTGTTCGCCATCCAAAAACTAAGGGGCTGCTGCTGATCAAAAATGAAGATCATGCCCCCGTCTTCCGGCATTTCGTAAACGTTCATCAGCCCCTGCTGTCTTGCCATGTTGCTTTCAGCAACAGCTACCCTAACGGTAGCAGAAGGTTCCTGCGCATCATGTGAAGTTTTGAAATGAACGGTAGCCGGGTACTCAAGCACACGGGCAGCCGCAGCACTGCCTGTCTGTTCACCGGTGCCACCGTTATCATCGCTGCAGGCATTGAACAATAAAAAGAGCAAGGCAAATGCCGGTGCAACAAAGTAAGCAGGCAGTCTCATAAAGTCAGGAATGTTAGTTGAGAGGAAAGTGATTGCCAAAGTGCGAAGCGCGAAGTTAAGAAAGCATGGGCATAAAGTTAAGCATAAGCTGTTGAGCTGTTTTAGTAATAAGATGCAATTATGTTGCACAATTTAAGTAAAGCAACAAGCTGCTGTTCACAGAGTTCTGCTCAGCGGGGTGGTCAGTGGTTTGTATAAGGCTTCCAAAAAGCGTATATTAGCAATCTGAAAGAAAGTGAGCCCGCACTTACGGGTCTCACTTTTTTTGTATCAGACCGATTTATATGTACGGCTGTTTGACGGCAGCGAAGGATGCATCTGTAAAAATGCCCTGATCTGCCGGTTCGGACAGCCTGCTTTCAAGTCTAATTAAATTTATGCTTCAGAAAGATACACAACTTGATCAGCTTCGCGGGTTGATAGAACGCAACATCACCCGAAGTGATGTTTTTTTGGTTGATTTAGAGCTCAAGAGCAGCTCCAAATCGCCCGCGCTATCGGTGTATGTAGAATCTGATGCCGGTGGTATTAAACTGGACGACTGCGCCCTGATCAGCCGGCAGCTGCAAACCGTAATTGAAGCCCACGATTTACTGGGCGAACGCTTTACTCTCAACGTTTCCTCGCCGGGGCTTGACAGGCCTTTAAAACTTGTGAGGCAATATCACCTTAATAAAGGCAGAACGGCTAAGGTAAAGCATCAAAGTGAAACTGAAAAAGGCCCTAAAGTTTTGGTAAACGAGGGTCTTTTAAAGGAAGTTAATGATGAAGGTATTGTGCTTGAGGCAGCCAAAACCGATTCTTTCATCAGGTTTGAAGACATCATTGAAACTAAAATCGTACCGACTTTCTAAGAGATACTTATTCCGGAGAAACTCATGCCAAACGAAGAAAGCAAACTTATTATACAGTACTTTGCCGAGATTGCCCGAGAGAAAAACATCGGCAAAGATATGCTTATGACCATCCTTGAGGATGTTTTTCGCTCCATGATACGTCGTAAGTACGGTTCAGACGAAGCCTTTGAAATTATTCTGAATCCCGACCGGGGTGATATTCAGATGTTTCATACCCGTGAAGTAGTACCTGATGACGAGCTCACCAATGATGTAACTGAAATTAAATACTCGGAAGCGATCAGGCTTGATCCCGACCTTGAGTTGTTTGATGAGTATGCTCAGGAAATCTTTATTACAGATTTCGGGCGCAGGTCGGTACTTACAGCACGTCAGACACTGGCACAGCGTATCCGTGAGATTGAAAAGGAAAAGCTGTTTCAGGAGTACACTGAACGCATCGGGGAAATTGTGCTGGGTGATGTTTATCAGATTCGTGCCCGTGATATGCTTATTAATCACAACGGTACGGAACTCGTGATGCCCAAAAACCAGCAGATTCCGAAAGACCGTTACCGTAAAGGCGATACTATCCGTTGCGTGATTGAAGAAGTAAATATGGATAATGGCAACCTCAGCATTATTGTTTCACGTACTTCGCCGGCTTTCCTTGAGCGTTTGTTTGAAAATGAAATTCCTGAAGTGTATGATCGCATTATCGAAATCAAGCGGGTTGTTCGTGAACCCGGCGACCGGTCTAAGGTAGCCGTTATTTCCAATGATGAGCGCGTTGATGCTGTTGGGGCATGTGTTGGTATGAAAGGCATCCGCATTCACTCTATCGTGCGTGAGCTCTGTAATGAGAATATTGATGTCATCAACTTTACAACCGACAAGGTAGAGTTTATTAAGCGTGCACTGCAGCCTGCAAGGGTGTTATCAGTAGAGCTTAATCCCAAAGGCAACCATGCAAAGGTTAACGTACCTGCTGATCAGGTTTCTAAAGCCATTGGGAAAGGTGGTGTAAACATCAAACTGGCCTCATTGCTAACAGAGTGCGAGATCGATGTGTATCGTGAAACAGATTACGAAGACGATATCGAAATTTCGGAGTTCGAAGAAGATTTCGGACCCGATGTAATTGATGTACTTTATGAAATAGGGTGCGACAGCGCACGTGCCGTACTGCGCCTCAATCCGGGCGAACTTGTTCGCAGAACCAACGGTCGGATCGACGAGTACAGCGCAAAAAACATCTTCAAAATGATTCGCGATGAGTTTGATGAAGATGAGTTAAATTAATAGTTATTTATAATCAGTCAGATTTATTGTATGTCGAACGGTGCAAAGCCAAAGCGATTATTTAAAGTAGCACAGGAATTTAATGTCGCGACACAAACCATTGTCGAGGCGTTAGCCAAAAATGATTTTGAGGTCGATAACAAGCCTAATTCCAAAATTACGCCTGAGATGTATTCGGCGCTCGAGTCATTGTATGGTTCAGATAAAGCGAGGCATCAGGAACATGAGCTGGCACGCGAGAAAAGAGAAAATGCTGCCAAGCCTGTGCCGCGTTCGGCATCCGTTGATAATCTGCTGACACCCGAGGAGCCATCCGTTAAGCCTTTGCCGCCCGTACCGGCTGCTCCTAAAGCTGTTGTTAGCGAACCTGCTCTGGAACCGCAAACGGACAAACCGGAACCTCTGAAAGCTCCTGAGCCAAAACCGGAACCCAAACCTGAGCCTGTTGCTCTTCCGGCAGAAGTTGCAAAGGAAGAGTTAGCAAAAGCGCCTGAAAAAGAGGTCGTTAAAACCGAAAAACCAGCGGAAGCTGCCAAAACCCCGGTTTCCCCGCCAGCAGAAGAAAAACCTGCTGCGAAAGCTGCCCCTGAAAAATCAGCTGACGCGGATTCAGCTTCCGCAAAAGCGCCTCAGGCAACTCCACAAAAAGCTGCGGAGCCAAAACCTGCTGATAAGCCGAAATTTGAGCCCAGGCCAAAATTCGAGCCGAAGCCTAAGTTTGAACCCAGGCCCAAGTTTGATGACAGGCCCAAAATGCCTCCCAAAACAGAAAAGGCACCCGTTATCCCTGAACCGGATGAAGCGGAAGACGACGACGATCTTATACGTGCACGCGATAAAAACCGTCTGAAAGGCACCAAGGTTCTCGGTACCATCAATGTACTTCCCCCGGAAGAAGGCGCTGATGCGACAGCCAAAAAACGCAAAAAAAGAAAGCGTAAAAAGGTTAAAACCGAAGAAACGCCTGAAGAAGTGCTGGTGCGCAAAAAAGCCAAGCTGGCTGAAAAGCCTGAGCCGGCAACTGAAGACGCTTCCAAGCTCAAAAAGAAACGCATCCGCAAGAAGGCTGTAAGTCCCGATGTAACCGCTAAGGAAGCAGATAAAAAGGTCAGGGAAACTATGGCTGCTGCACAGGGCGGAAAAGGCAAGCAGCGTCAGAAGCGGAGACGTGAAAAGCGCGATCAGATGGCTGAAAAACGCGAGCTCGAAGCTATGATTCAGGAAGAACAGCAGTCAGTTATTGAGGTTACTGAATTTATCACGGTGAGCGATCTTGCACAGCTTTTCGATATCAGCCCTACTCAGGTAATTACGAGCTGCATGAACCTCGGCCTCATGGTGTCAATCAATCAGCGCCTTGAAGCAGGTACCATCGAGCTTATCGCTGAGGAATATGATAAGGAAATCCGGTTTGTAGATGCCGATGCGGTAGCTGAAGAAATTTTCGAAGAAGATGAAGATGATGAAGCAGATCTGCTTCCTCGTGCACCCATCGTTACGGTTATGGGTCACGTTGATCACGGTAAAACATCCCTGCTCGATCACATCAAGAAAACCAAAGTCGCAGAAGGCGAGGCCGGCGGAATTACCCAGCACATCGGTGCTTACGCGGTTGAACTCGACGGCGGCCGGAAAATATCCTTCCTCGATACACCTGGTCATGAGGCTTTTACGGCCATGCGTGCCCGTGGTGCACAGGTAACTGATATTGTAATTCTGGTTGTGGCGGCTGACGATTCGGTGATGCCGCAAACCATTGAAGCGATTAATCATGCTCAGGCTGCCGGAGTTTCTCTGGTAGTTGCCTTAAACAAGATTGACAAGGAAGCTGCGAACCCCGATAAAATTATGCAGCAGCTGTCAGATCATAACGTGCTTGTGGAAGATTGGGGCGGCAGCGTTCAGTGTGCCCGCGTTTCGGCTAAAACCGGAACCGGTATCGATGAGCTGCTTGAGAAAGTGCTCATTGAAGCAGAGCTGCTTGAGCTGAAGGCCAATCCCGAGCGGAATGCCGCAGGTATCGTGCTGGAAACCAAGCTCGACCGCGGTAAAGGGGTAGTGGCCAATGTGCTCATTCTTAAGGGAACCCTCAAAATTGGCGATACCTTTGTTGCCGGTAAACACTTCGGTCGTGTACGTGCTATGGAAAATGAGCGCGGTCAGCGTATTGAAACCGCCGGCCCCGCTACTCCTATTCAGCTCACCGGTTTCGATGGTCAGCCGCAGGCAGGTGATAAATTCAACGTTACCAACGATGAGAAAACAGCTAAGAATATCGCGCTGAAACGTCAGCAGATTAAGCGCGAGCAGGAACTGCGCAAGGTGAAACACATGAGCCTCGACGAGTTCGCGCGGAGAATGTCGGCTGGTAATGTTTCTGAGCTTAATATCATCATAAAAGGTGATGTGGATGGCTCTATTGAAGCCCTTTCAGGTGCACTGCAAAAACTCGGTACCGGCGAAGTGATAGTAAACATTATACATACCGGTGTGGGAGCTATCAGTGAAACTGACGTGCTGCTTGCAACGGCTTCGAACGCTATCATCATCGGTTTTCAGGTACGCCCGACTGCCAATGCACGAAAACTTGCCGAAAAAGAAGAAATCGACATCCGTCTGTTCAGCATTATCTACGAAGCTGTCGATCTGGTTCGCGATGCCCTCGAAGGCATGCTTTCACCGGATATCAGTGAAAAAATTACAGCTTCTGTTGATGTACGCGATACCTTTAAAGTACCTGGTGTCGGTACCATTGCCGGCTGTTATGTTACGGAAGGGAAAATCACCCGGAATACACGAGTACGTCTCATTCGCGACGGCATCGTAATATTTACCGGGGAAATTTCTTCACTCAAGCGTTTTAAAGACGACGCGAAGGAAGTCCTCACCGGCTACGAATGTGGTATCAGTATCAAGAACTTCAACGATATTAAAGTCGGTGATGTAATTGAAGGATACGAAATGGTTGAAACCAAGCGTACGCTTGACTCTTCCAACTAACCGCTGTTCATGCCAAACCCAATAAAGTTATGAGTATCAGAACACAGCGGGTTGCGTCGGTAATTAAGCAGGATTTGAGCAAAATCCTGCTTGATTACCAGCACAACAATATTATTACCATTACTGATGTAAAAATGACTCCCGATCTTTCGATTGCGCGGGTTTACATCAGCGTGATTGACAGCAGCGGTGCTGACGAAACGGTATATCAGATGCTGTCTGATAAAAAAACCGCAATTCGTGCCGCACTTTCTGCCCTGCTACGGCATCAGCTGCGGAAAATGCCCGAAATTGAGTTTTATCGGGATGAAACTGCAGAGTATGCCAGTAAAATGGAAAACCTTTTTCGCAAGGTGAAGGATATTCCTCCGGCTCCACCGGAAGACGATAAAAAATGAATGGAGAATATGCCGGCTAAATCGCCGCCCGAACCCGGCAGTTTTTTTCATGCTGACCGGCACACAGCTGATGAGCAGCTGCTCGATCATGATTACACTGCCGGTGCTGTGATTCTGCTCGACAAACCTGGCGGGTGGAGCAGTTTTCGGCTCGTAGGGCTTACGAGACGGCTCATTGGCATCAAAAAAGTTGGTCATGCCGGAACCCTCGACCCCATGGCTACCGGTCTGCTGGTGCTGTGCACCGGGAAGGCTACAAAGTCTGTTTCGGCTGTTCAGGATGGCATTAAGGTTTATGAGGCAAGGGTTCAGTTCGGCGCCTCAACACCCAGTTATGATGCTGAAACCGAGCCGGATGCCACATCTTCTTTTAGCCATATCACCCATCATGCTGTGGCAGCAAAGCTGAAAGAGTGTTTTACCGGTGAAATTCAGCAAGTGCCGCCCATGTATTCGGCTATTAAAATAAAAGGGCAGCGGCTGTACAAATTAGCCCGAAAAGGACTGGAAGTAGAAAGAAGCCTGCGTACCGTTGTAATTCATAAAATTGAACTGAGCAGCTATGATGCCTCTGCAGGAGAAGCTGAACTGGAAATTACCTGCAGTAAAGGCACTTACATTCGGAGCCTTGCCCACGATTTGGGGCTGGCTCTCGGCAGCCGCGCCCACCTTACGGCCCTCAGACGAACCCAAATAGGCCCATATTCGGTTGAACGGGCATTAACTGCAACAGAACTCGTATCTCGTTTCAAAGCTGATGACGTCATTGACTTATCTTAACGATGCCACCCATCACCCCCAAACCGCGATAACAGTCGGTACTTTCGACGGGGTACACCTCGGGCACCGTACCCTCATTGAAAAGCTCGTAACTAAGGCGCGGGAAATAAACGGCAGGAGCGTACTCGTTACGTTCAATCCCCACCCGCGGGAAGTGCTGCACGGCGGGCACAACACTGTAGGCCTGCTCACAACACTGGAAGAAAGAGCCGAAATACTGCAGCAACTCGGGGTTGATGCCATGGTTGTGATTCCGTTTGACCGGGATTTCTCCCTGCTCAGTTCTCAGGATTTCATCCAAAAAATTCTTTTCAGTAAAATCGGAATCGCTGAATTTATCATCGGGTACGACCATCAGTTCGGTAAAAATCGTGAAGGCACCATCCAAACAGTAAAGGAACTTTCCGGAACGCTTGGCTATAACGTACACCTAATTCAGGCCCATGAAGTTGCCCACCATACGGTAAGTTCAACGCTAATCCGTAAGGCACTTGTGGAAAAGGGGGATGTGCGCCTTGCCCGCACCATGCTTGGCAGGCCGTATCCGCTGAGCGGTATGGTTGTGCATGGCGATAAAAAGGGCCGGATACTGGGCTTTCCTACAGCTAACCTCAAAATTGAAGAAACCCGGAAAGTTATCCCTCAAAAGGGGGTGTATGCGGTAGAAGTGCTGCTCGACGATCAGGTTTATAAGGGCATGCTCAATATTGGCGTAAGACCAACAGTCACGAGTTCGGCAGAACTTCGAATTGAAGTCAATATCTTCGGTTTCACAAGTGATATATACGGGCGGCAGCTTCGGGTTCGCTTTTATGATAAAATACGGGAAGAAAAAAAATTTGAAGGACTTGATGCCCTTCGGGCACAGCTGCATCAGGATAAAGCAGATTGCATACAACTGTTTAAAGCGCTATATTAACAGGCTTAACAGTTAAAGTTTCTACTTTAGCATGATATTAATCTAAAGCGGATACATTCATTTTATGAACGTCTCACAAGAAGAAAAAAAAGCTATTTTTGAGAAATACGGCAAAAATGGCGAAGATACAGGTTCCGTAGAAGGTCAGATTGCGCTCTTTACCGAGCGGATTAACCGCCTTACCGGTCACCTTAAAATACATAAGAAAGATCACTCAACCCGTCTTGGTCTTCTTAAATTAGTTGGTAAGCGTCGTCGCTTGCTCAACTACCTGATGAAAAAAGATATTGAAGGCTACCGCACGCTCATTCAGCAGCTCGGTATTCGTAAGTAAGCTTTTCGTTTCTCCAAAAAGGCACGGTAACCCCGTGCCTTTTTTGTAGCACAGGCTGTTCTTTTTTAATTGATGCCCTAATGCCACGATGCGCCGTTGCGGATTTAACAAGCCCGCGCACCCGCTGTACTAAACCACAGTTGCTGCGCTTGCCTCTTGAATCCGCCTGCGCCATGTAGTACCGGGCTTCATAGAAAAACTGCCTTTTGTGCTGCACAAGCCAACCGCTGCAAGTGCACAATCAGGTGTGCTGCAGTATCATTACCGGAAGCCGGAGCTGTGAAAAAGCATTCACAGTAAGCCGTTTCCAGCAGTTAAACGCAGTTAAAATATAATGAAAGCAGATTTCAGATCAGTAGAATTCGCTCCGGGTAAAACCCTGAGCATCGAAACCGGCCGCCTTGCAAAACAGGCGCACGGTAGTGTTGTTGCCCGCCTGGGTGACACCATGGTACTCGCAACCGCCGTTGTTGCACAGGATGCGCGCCCCGGCCAGCCCTTTTTTCCGCTCACCGTGGAGTTCCGCGAGAGCTACGCCGCCGGAGGCAAGTTTCCCGGTGGCTTCATCAAGCGTGAAGGTCGTCCTTCAGAGAAGGAAATCCTTTCCGCACGCCTAATCGACCGTACCATCCGTCCGCTTTTCCCGGATGGATTCATGAACGAAACCCAGGTAATTTGCCAGGTGATTTCGTCTGACGGTCAGAATGATGCCGATGTTATTGCGCCCGTTGCAGCATCCTGCGCGCTTCACCTTTCAGACGCTCCTTTTGCCGGGCCTATGGCGCAGGTTCGTATCGGCCGCGTTTTTGGTGAATTCATCGTTAACCCAACCGTTGATGAGCTCGCAACAGCAGACCTCGACCTCACCGTTGGCGGTCTGAAAGACAGTATCGTAATGGTCGAAGGCGAAATGCACGAAGTTTCTGAGGAAGACATGCTCGAAGCTATTCAGATCGCTCACGAAGCAATTAAGAAACTCTGCGCTTTCCAGGAAGAGATCCGCGCTGAGTTCGGTAAAGAAAAGCGTGAGGTTTCTATTCCCAAGCCGGAAGAAACCCTCGTTGAAAAAGTACAAGCACTCGTTGGTGATCGTTTTTACACAGCTTCAAAAGCACAGCTCGGTAAAAAAGCTTATTCTGAAGCCAACAAGGCTATTTACGATGAAGTAAAAGCCGCGCTTGCCGAAGAATTTCCCGAGCAGGAGCAGGATATCGACAAGATTTGTCACGACATTCAGCAGGATGCTATACGCACCATGATGCTTAAAGACCGCGTTCGCATCGACGGCCGCGAAGCCGATACCATCCGCGATATCTGGACCGAAGTCGGCTATCTGCCCCGTACACACGGTTCGGCCATATTCACCCGCGGTGAAACACAGGCCCTCGTAACCGTAACTCTCGGTACCAAGCGCGACGAGCAGTCAGTTGATACGCTCTTCAACACCAACTCCAAGCGCTTCATGCTTGATTACAATTTCCCGCCCTTCTGTACCGGAGAGGCTAAAATGCTGCGCGGTGTTAGCCGTCGCGAAATCGGACACGGAAATCTGGCCGAGCGCGCCCTCAAAATTATGGCGCCTTCCGCCGAAGAGTTCGGCTACACCGTTCGTGTTGTAAGCGACATTCTTGAGAGCAATGGCTCTTCATCTATGGCCTCCGTTTGCGGCGGTTCTATGGCGCTGATGGATGCCGGTGTGCCAATGAAGAAGCCTGTTGCCGGTATCGCTATGGGCCTTTGTATGGGTGCCGACGGCGATTACATCGTTCTCTCCGACATCTCTGGTGAAGAAGATCACTTCGGTGATATGGACTTCAAAATTACCGGTACGTCTGAAGGCGTAACTGCGTGTCAGATGGATATCAAAGTGCAGGGTATTACGCCGGAAGTGATGCTCGAGGCCCTCAAACAGGCCAAAGCCGGCCGCCTCCACATTCTCGAACGCATGGCTGAAAGCATCTCAACACCGCGTCAGAGCATTTCTAAATATGCACCAAGCTTCACCCGTTACGAAGTGGATACCGACATGATTGGTGCCATCATCGGGCCGGGCGGTAAAGTGATTCAGGCCATTCAGAAAGAAACCGGCACCGAAATCATGATCGAAGAAGTGGACAACAAAGGCATCGTGACAATCGCAGCCGATTCCGCTGAAAAAGCAGAAGCTGCCCTCGCGCGTATCAAAGCAATTGCCGGTAAACCTGAAGAAGGCGAAATTTATGAAGGTACCGTCCGCTCCATTAAAGAGTACGGCGCTTTTGTGGAAATCATGCCGGGCAAAGACGGCCTGCTCCACATCTCTGAAATCTCTCACGAGCGTATCCGCAACGTGGAAGATGTGCTCACTGAAGGTCAGAAAATTCAGGTTAAACTTGTGCGCGTGGAAGCCGGCGGCAAACTCCGCCTTTCCATGAAAGCCCTGCTTGACAACAACTAAACCTGAGCAGCCAACTTAACGGCTGCGCACCGTGCGAACGGTAGCAGCCTTTGCTTTACTTTTAAAAGCGCCGTTGATGTGTTCAACCGGCGCTTTTATTTTTTGCTCTTTTTTTCGGGTGAAGGCATCACGCCCCTATGCGGGCAGCTGGTTTAACATCTCCTCTCAAAGGCCAATAATTATTATTTATCAGGAATTTATGAAACGCTATCCACAGGATGATATTCAAAAAACGACGCTGCCTAACGGCCTGCGAATCGTAACCGAAACCATAGATTCGGTGCGCAGCCTCTCATGTGGCGTTTGGGTGAAAACCGGCAGCCGGCACGAAACTGACCGGCAGGCGGGCATCACCCATTTTCTGGAGCACATGCTGTTTAAAGGCACCGAAAACCGCAGCGCCTTCGACATCGTGCAGACGATGGAGTCGGTTGGGGGTTTCCTGAATGCCTTCACTTCGCTTGAGCACACCTGCTACTACAGCCGCTGCCTCGATTCCGAGAAGGAGCGGGCCATAGATGTACTTTCCGATATGGTGCTGCGCTCAACTTTCCCCCCCGAAGAAATCGAAAAAGAAAAAAAGGTGATTATCGAAGAAATGAAGATGTACCGGGATTCACCCGAAGATTACATCTTCGAAATCTTCAACGGCCTGATGTTCGAAAACCATCCGCTCGGGCGGCCGATTCTTGGCTATGAACACACCGTAAATTCATTCGCTCAGGATGCCCTGAGTGCCTACCTTGCGCAGCGCTACAACCCGGCAAACACCGTGCTTTCTGTAGCCGGCAACGTAACCCATCAGGAAATCGTGGATCTGGCACTGCGCTACTTTACGGTCGATTCATCACCCTACGTTCCTGTGGAAGACCTGCCGCTCAGTACCTTTGTGAAGCAGCACAAGCGCGTAAGCCGTGCCATTGAGCAGACGCACCTGGTGCTGGGCCGCCGCTCGCTGGGTATCAACCATCCGAACCGTTACGAACTGCTGCTCGCCAATACGCTGCTGAGCGGCGGAATGAGTTCACGCCTGAATCAGAACATCCGTGAGAAGTACGGCTACTGCTACTCAGTTTCTTCTTTTAATCAGGCCTATCACGATACCGGACTTTTTGGTGTGTATGCCGGAACCGATGAAAGCTATGCCGAACACGTTCAGGAGCTTATTTATCAGGAACTTGGCCGTCTTGGCAGTGAAATCGTACCGGAAAAAGAGCTGATGGAAGCCAAGTCGCAGCTGAAAGGAAAACTCCTGCTCGGGCAGGAAAATATGAGCAACCGTATGACCCGCCTCGCAAAGAGCGAGCTTTATTTCGACCGCTACATCTCGCTTGATGAGCTTGTGGAACATATCGACGCGGTAACTTCCGAAGAGATTCGTAACTTCGCCGTTGATTTTTTCAATCCGGAATTTTTCACCGAAACGATTTTAGTACCTGAATCATGACAGCTGAAAACACGACCTATATAAGCGGACTGCATCAGTTTGAAGACCAAACGGCTACCCTGCAGGGTTGGGTGCAGAACATCCGCAGCAGTAAATCTCTCATTTTTGTAATCATGCGGGATGGCTCCGGCCTTTGCCAGTGCATCGTATCAAAAGATGATGTGCCCGAAAAGGTATGGGATAAGGCAGGGCAGCTCACTCAGGAGTCTTCGCTACGTATTAAGGGCATGGTAAAAAAAGACGACCGCAGTGCTGGTGGTTATGAAATGCACGTACGCGACCTTGATATTATTCAGATCGCCCGGGATTATCCCATCACTCCCAAAGAGCACGGCGTTGAGTTCCTGATGGAAAACCGGCACCTGTGGCTTCGCAGTCAGCGCCAGTGGGCTGCTATGCGGGTTCGGAACCGCATTATTTTTGCCGTTCATGAATTTTTTCAGCAGCAGGGTTTTGTACAGATGGATGCCCCCATCTTTACAGGTAATGCTGCTGAGGGCACAACCAACCTGTTCGAAACCGATTACTTCGATCAGAAAGCCTACCTGAGTCAGTCAGGGCAGCTGTACGGGGAAGCCATGGCACTGGCACACGGCAAGATATACACCTTCGGCCCGACCTTCCGGGCGGAAAAGAGCAAGACCCGCCGGCACCTCACCGAGTTCTGGATGATTGAACCCGAGATGGCGTTCTACGACCTCAAATTGAACATGGACCTTGCCGAAGATATGGTTGTGTTTATAGTGGAGCGGGTTCTGCTCGACTGCCGCAGCGAGCTGGAAACCCTCGGCCGGGATGTAAGCAAGCTGGAGCAAGTGAAGAAACCTTTTCCGCGTATCACCTACACCGAAGCTGTTGAGCTGCTTTCCGGCGAGAAGACCAAAAACCTGCTCGATACTATGGAGCGCGATAATACCGCGGCACTCCAGGCAATTAGTACTGAAATACCGCAGCTGGAAGCAGAGCACGGCAAAGCCAAAAAAGGAAGAAAATTCCAGATCGACCGCCGCCTGAAAGAATTGCGTGCACAGCGCGAAGAAGCCGAAGAAAACCTGAGAAACCTGCCGGTATGGCGTAAATCGGCCCTTGAAACCAAATGGGGTGATGATTTCGGCGGCAGCGACGAAACCCTGCTTACGATGCACTTCGACCGCCCGATTATGGTACACGGCTATCCAGCTGAAATCAAGGCTTTTTACATGAAGCGCGACCCTAACGACGACCGTGTGGCACTCGGTGTGGATGTACTCGCACCGGAAGGCTACGGCGAAATGATTGGCGGGGCACAGCGGGAAGACGACCTCGAAACCCTGCGTGCGCGGATTAAAGAGCACGATCTGGATGAAAGTGTATTCGACTGGTACCTGGACCTCCGCCGATTCGGTACGGTGCCTCACAGCGGCTTTGGTTTGGGCCTGGAACGCACCGTAGCCTGGATCTGCGGTCTTAGCCATGTTCGTGAAACCATCCCGTTTCCGCGTATGCTCGGCCGTCTTACACCTTAAAGCCATCAGGGCTACGAAACCTTCCCCCGGTAAAAACCCGTCCGCTAATGACTTTTGCGGACGGGTTTTTGTATTTTAAGGGCTTCCAAAGTTTGAGGCTTTCTGCATCGCCCTGCATAAAAAAAGAAAAAGCCGGAATGATTTGGTATTTTTGATAAATATCTGGCACCGGAAAGAACCGGGAGCCCGTCATCATCCCATCAAAAAAGATTTGCCGGAAAACGCTTATTAATATATGGCCAAACGAAGCAACAAAGCCGAACCGCAGCAGGAATTCGAGCGCATTATGCGGGACCTTGAAGCCGGAAAGTTCAAACCTGTTTATTTTTTGTGCGGGGATGAACCCTTATATATTGATGAACTGCAGCAGAAAATCATTGAAATGATACCGCCTGAAAGCCAATCGTTTGATTACGAGCTGCTTTATGGCAATGATGTTGATCCGTCGCGTATCTTGGATTCAGCCAAAAGTTACGCCTTCAGCGGCGGCCGGCGCTTTGTAATTGTTCGTGAGTTCATGAAATGCACTGAGCGAAAGGTGTTGGCTGATAATACGACCCAAAAACCGGAAGCAGGCCTGGAAATCTTCATCCCGTATTTCAGCCGCCCGCTGGAATCAACGGTGCTTGTACTGATTGATAGTCAGAAGCCTGCGGGGAATACGCGTTTTGGCAAAGCGCTGAGCCAGTCTGAGCATTGTGAGTTTTTTGTTTCGTCGGCACCTTCAGAAAAAGTAGTACTCGACTGGATTGTGGAGCGGGCTCAGAAAAAATTTGGTAAACAAATTGAGCATGAGGCCGTGCTTTATTTGTATAGTCTTGTAGGCAATAGGCTACATGAACTGTCTAAAGAATTGGAAAAAATAAACGATTATGCGGGCAGGCGAACGGTCTTAACCAGGAAAGATGTAAAAGAAGTAGTTAAGATTTCACGTGAATACACGGCTTTTGAGCTTGCAAACGCACTTTCTGCACGGGATACAAAACTCACCCTTTACATTGCGGAACGTTTATTGCAGAATAAAGACACGGACACAGGTGAGATTTTCAGAATGATGTCGCTGATTTACGGAAACTTCACGATTATGTGGAGTTTTCTGAAATATTCGGCTAAGGGCATGAGCCCGTCAGAAATTGCAGTAAAGCTGAAAGTGAATGAATGGCGGCTAAAATTTCTGGCAAAGGATGCATCAAAATACAGGCCTGAAGAAATGCCGCTTATTTTTGAGGCCATTTTAGATGCCGATCGTGCAGTGAAAGGGTACAGCAAGCTTGACCCCAAAGCCGTTTTTATTTTGATGCTTAGGCGTATTCTTACCTGAGTCCGTGTTAACTAAAACCGGCAATCCGGGCTGTTCAGGAAGGTTAACTTCCGGCGGCTCCTCCTCAGGTAAGGTCATTTTATGGATGATGAACAATTCCGGACAAGGGAAAATCATTTTGAAGGACTGACAGACGAGCAGGTGATGCGCTGCTTTCAGGGTGGCAGTGATGAGGCGTTCAGCGAGTTGATGAAGCGATATGAGAGCCGCCTGTATCTTTACTTATTTCGCTACACCAGGCATCAGCAGGATACAGAGGATATTGTTCAGGAAACTTTTCTGAGGGTGTACAGCAGCCGCAACAGCTACGAAGAAATTGCGCGCTTTTCCACATGGCTTTACACGATAGCGGGTAACCTGATGCGTACCCGTTTCAGAAAACAGAAACGGCATCATGCTGTTTCCATAGATCAGGACCCGGACGACCCCGAAACCATTGTGACAGTACAGTTGCCCGATGAAAGCCCGCTGCCTGACGAACAGACCGGTAATGCGCTGATGCTGCGCGTAATTTCAGATGCTGTGAAGCAGCTGCCTTCTGAGTACCGTGAGCTGCTTGAAATGCGTGAGTACCACCATCTGAGCTATGAAGAAATTTCGAAGGCGGTGAATCTGCCTCTTGGCACGGTAAAAAGCCGCCTAAACCGCGGCCGCCTTCGGCTGCAGAAACTGCTTGCGGCTTATGTTGTGCATGAAAGTGCTTTTGCTGCTGCTTAGCCTGAGGGTTGAGCCGGGCTGGTGATTTGCCTTTTTTCTCTGTGATAAACTGAACTCAGGGTGATTCCGTCCCGGTTTCTCGTTCCCTCAAAAAATCGAGATAGCGCTGTGGCAGCGGGAAGAAGGGCTCTTCACTGATGGGGGGGAGGGATGGGAAGAGCCAGGTTTCAGGCTTATCAGGCCGCAGCTGCAGCTCGTACTGAAAACCTTCAAGACGAATGCTTTCCGGGTTTTGTATCTCCGGAATGTAACGCCCCTCTATGGTTCGGAAATATTTTAGGCTGTCGATGCCAGCCTCGCTGAAAAACATCAGTAACCGCTCTGCCGAGATCTGAATAGCAAATTCGGGCCGGTCGTTTTCATCCCGTTCGTGAATGATCATTTCTGCGTTCGGTTCAACACGCATTTGTGAGATTTCCCCCTCATCAAAATAAATCCAAAGGGAATCACCGAGAATCTGATTGAATCTTCCGGTGATGCTGTCGGGGGTTACAGCTATGGGTTTGGGGAAGGCGAACAGGTAGTCGATTTCGTCATCAGCAAGCTGAATATCAATCACTTCACCAGACAGCTGAAGGTCGCGCTGCCACAGCCTGGCTGCACCGGTGAGGCGGAAAAGACCTGAATTATCATCATAGGTCGATTCATCAGAAAGGGAGGCGTAACGCTCAGCCCAGATGCGCACGTTCTCAAAACCGTTCACGATATTGACGGTATCCCGGTTGATAACTTCGATGCGGTTTGCCGTTAGGTAGGTAGTGTCGGTTTCAGCTTCATTCACCCGCTGCAGGCGGGCATCGCCCCGAAGTTCACGGAAACCGGTACTGTCGCTCTGGCTGAAACGGCCCCGCATGCGTGTACGCTCCGTAAAATCTTCGAGGAAAACATTGCCCCGCAACTGATAAAAATCAGCTGAACGCACCGCATAAAGGGTGTCTGATTCCGCATATTGTGTGGAATCGGCAAGCTGAACGTTTCCGTAAAACGCAGCACTGTCCGGCAGGCTGAAATAAAATCCACGGCTTGCCTGTAGTGTACCGGCTTGGTCAACCAAACGGATTCGCTGCGGAAACTCAGCGATTTCAAATAGGAAGTTGTAGATCATTTCATGACTGAAAAGCCTTGCAGTACGGCCTTCAACCACAACACGCCCCCGAAAATGGCTCATATCGTTCAGGGTATTGTACCGGAGGCTGTCTGACCAAATGGTCTGATTATCGGTCCTGATCTGAATATTTCCGAAGGCGTCGATGAAATTCCGGTCCAGGTACTGGTACACGCTGTCAGCTTTGATATGCAGCTCGTCGGTCTCCATTTCTACATTACCCCGCAGGATGCGTACCCTGCCTAATTCCGTAGTTTCGCCGCGCAGGCTTTCTGTAAACAGCAGGCGTACTTGTGTTTGCGCAACGGCCTCGCCGCCAGCCGGCCAAAGCTGCGCCGATACCGATAGCAGGATCAGCAGCATTAATCTGAGCCTGAGCCTGCTGAGGTGATGCAGGGCTATATATTGACCGGTGATGGCGTTTGCTTTAATCATTGATGCGGAATTGCCCGGTTACGCGGTTCAGGCGGTACTGGGTGAGGTCCTGATCGCCCACGAGTCCGTAACCGGTAATGCTGTCTTCAGGTGTGGTGATAATTACGAAACCGTTGGAGGTAAAACGGCTTCCGATTTCATCCCAGGTGAGCTGCTCGGTGCGAAGGCGGCGCTGTTCGCCGGTATGCACATCCACATCACCAATAAATTCAAACAGATACTGCCGGCTCAGAAAGCTCGCCTGATTGGCAGTTATATGAGTTTCGACATGCCCGAGGGAATCAAATACAGTGATTTCAACAGGAGGCCCGAACAAATCGGTGCGATTGAGGTTGGCACTTTCGCGGGTTACGCCCCGGGGAGCGGTTGCCGACACCCTAACCCGATTGCCGGCTATAATTTCGATGTGCGGGTTATTGCTTTCGGTCATGCCCGCAAGGGTATCAGCGAGCGGGTTGGGCGGTCGGTCTCTGTGCTGATCTGCATCACTGCAAGACTGCATCATAAAAGAAAAGGCTATTAGCCCTGTAATTAGGGCAAATAGCCTGAAGGTAATGCGGCAGTGTTGTGCCAAAGCTGTCATGAAAAGAAATGTGGGTCAGGTCGTGCCAAAAATCCGGTCACCCGCATCCCCGAGCCCGGGAACAATAAATTTGTTCTCATTGAGGCGCTCGTCGAGGGCGGCAGTGATAACGGCCACATCGGGGAAATGTTTCTGCACTTCGGCTACGCCTTCAGGTGCGGCAATGAGGCAGATAAAGCGGATTTCACGGGCCCCTTTCGATTTCAGAAACCCAATGGCATCGCAGGCGCTGCCACCGGTTGCAAGCATGGGATCAATTACAAGCACCAGTGCGTTCTCTATGCCATCAGGCACGTTCACGTAGTAATCGACCGGTTTTTTGGTAACTTCATCGCGGTACATACCAAGATGACCAACGCGTGCATCGGGCACAAAGGTTGTGATGGCATCAACCAGGCCGAGCCCTGCCCGCAAAATCGGAATTACAACGATGTTGGTATCGAGCTTGTAGCCGGTCGTTTTTTGGATGGGCGTTTCTACCTCGAAGCTGCTCAGCCCGATATTATTGAGCGCGTGATAGGCAAGGATGGTTGAGATACGCGAAAGTGCCAGCCGGAAATTGGCTGTATCGGTGCGTTTATCACGCAGGATGGTGAGATCCCGCGCGATAACCGGATGCTTGATTTCAGTAAAATTCTGAGGATTTGGCTTCATTAATCTTCGCCTTCTTCGTCCATTTTTTTGAAGTAGGTGTTGGTGAGTTTAACAACAACGCCGCTGAGCGCAAACAGTGCAATCAGGTTGGGGATTGTCATAAGGCCCAGGGCAATATCCCCAAGCCGCCACACCAGTTCAAGTGCAATAACGGCACCTACAAAGTTCATAAATACATAGAAAATCCGGAAAGGCAGGATGGCGCCATCCCCGAAAAGATACTGCGCGCCACGGTCGCCATAGTAACTCCAGCTAATGGAGGTGGAAATGGCAAATAAAAGCACGCAGATGGTAACCAGCAGGCTGCCCCAGGGCATAATGGGCTCGAGGCCGATCTGAAATGCGCGTGCGGTAAGTGAAGCACCGTTATCGATTGCGTTCCCGAATAATCTTGCCATTTGCTCGCCTGTAGCTGTTGTGGCGGTGAGTGTGCTCAGGTTAATTTCACCAGTGAAAGGCACCTGCTGTGCGGCATCTACAAAGAGCGTGTCAACACTGAACCGGAACCGCTGTACGAGTACATCGCTTGCCGGCAGGCCTTCCTCAAACAAAATAAGTTGGGGCAGCTCAGTGCCTGCCTGCGGAGAATTCTGTACCCATCCAAAGCTCGTATTGCCTTCAGAAAGCGAAATGGATTCAGGGTGCTTGGTATCCCAGGCACCGGTGGTGATGATTACGAGGCCCGTCATGGTGCAGACAATCAGGGTGTCGATGAAAGGTTCGAGCAGAGCTACAACGCCTTCGCGAACGGGCTCATCGGTTTTTGCAGCGGCATGCGCAATAGGTGCAGAACCCTGACCGGCTTCATTTGAAAACAATCCGCGCTTAACACCCCACACCAGGGTAGTCATGATTGCGCCCGAGCCTACGCCGAATGCGCCTGCAACGGGGTCAAAAGCAGAAGTAACAATCAAATAGAGGGAAGGCAGTACCTGATCGTAATTAAGAATCAGAATAACAAGTGCACCAAGCACATACAGAACTGCCATAAGAGGAGTGAGGCGGGAAGTTACATAGCCGATGCGTTTAATTCCGCCAATAATTACAACGCCTACTATACTTGCGGTTATAAAGCCTGTTACCACGACCGGAACAGAAAACGAGCTTGACATTACATCAGCAACCGAGTTTGCCTGAATGGCATTGCCTGTGAAAAAAGAACAGATAACCGTAAAACCGGCAAAAGCCATAGCCATCCATTTCCAGTTGCCACCGAGCCCTTTTTCAATATAATACATAGGGCCGCCCGAAACGGAACCGTCGGCGTTTTTGGTGCGGTAATGTACCGCCAGGGTACATTCAGCATACTTAACGGCCATACCGAGCAGCGCGGTAACCCACATCCATACGAGCGCACCCGGCCCGCCAAAATGGATGGCAAGCGCAACACCGGCAATATTACCGATTCCAACCGTAGCGCTAAGAGCAGTGCTAAGGGCCTGGAAATGATTAACATCGCCCTCATCGTTAGGATCATCGTATTGCCCGGTTACAACTTTGAAACCGTGTTTCAGCTTTCTTAGCTGTATAAAACCGAGCCGTGCAGTAATAAAAATGCCAAAGCCCAATAAAAGTATAACCATCATCGGGAAGACACTTGGTGTATCCCAAACGATTTTTTCAAGAACGTCAACAATTGACTCAAAGAATTCCATGCGGCGTAGTTAGTTAATTGACGGGATGCTTTTGAAACGAATTTAAGAGTATAAGGCATTTTTGATAAACATGAATAACCCAAATTCAGGATTTCCCGACAAAAGACTGAATCAAAAACCATTCTGAGTGAACTATAGCGGGAGCATTAAAGTTATATGCTTTATTCCCGTTAAATTGGCCTTGAGTGTCATTCCTAACAATATTATCAGTACCCACAACCAAACGTTTATATCATGACTAAAGCTGACATTGTTGATATCATTACAGAGTCAACCGGTATCTCCAAAGCAGAAACAGAAGCCGTAGTTAACGGATTTCTGGACACAGTAATAGCTTCTCTTAAAGAAGGAAAAAATATAGAATTACGCGGTTTCGGCAGTTTTAAAGTTGTGAAGCGTGCGCAGCGCGTTGCCCGTAATCCTAAAACCAATGAAGAAGTGATAGTACCTGAGCAGTACGTGCCCGTGCTGAAGGTTTCCAAAGAATTTAAGCGTGAAGTTAGCGGCAATATGCGTGTACCAGGCTGAGATTCACCCGCTGTTCATGTTTTTGGCTTAATTTGATGATTTCTGTCAGAAACCATCATAAAACATCCAAATTAATTATGTACCGCTGGTATCTTTTGTTCTTCCTGATTGCAATAGCCGGTTTATCGGTAATTATAGCCTTTGATATGCGGTCTAAAGACCAGCAGCAACAGGAAACCGGGCAATCAACGGTTCATCACGGAGAAGGCTTCGGGCAAACAAGCGAAACTTATTTCGAGTTTCACGGTGATGTTGATGTAAGCAACCCCGAGGCAATTGCCGCACGCGTAGCTCAGATCGAGCAGCGCCTTTCTGAGATCGAACCGCTTTCCAGAAGCGCAGTACCATTTTACGGGGAACTCATGCTGCTCCATCAGCGTGTCGGCAGGCTTGATGGTGCCGCGCAGGCCAGCCGTCATATTGCCATGATTGTTAATGACCCTCAGGATTGGTGGAATGCAGCCATGCTTAATTACAACTGGGCCGAAACTATTTCCGATACTGATCTCAGAAATCATTTTCTTTCCCTCGCTCAGGATTGTTTCGAAGAAGCACTGGCCCTCACTCAGAACGCTGAGCTGCTTACCGATTATGCGGTCGCGCTTGTTTCTATGAATCGCGATGATTACGCCCTATCTAAACTTGAGGCTGCCATAACCAATCATGAGCCCTATTACCGTGCTTTTTTAGCTATGGGCATGATTTTGTATCATCATGATAGGATTGATGAAAGTATTTCTTATCTTAGTCGTTCTATTGAAATAGCCGAAACGGAAGATGAAATCAAGCAGGTTCGTTCGGCTATCGCAGAAACGACCTTAAATATTTAACATCAAAACTTATTTACCGATGCCAAGCGGAAAAAAAAGAAAAAGAGCTAAAATTGCGAAGCATAAGCGCAAAAAGCGTCTGCGCAAAAACAGACATAAGAAAAAGTAAGCTTCCGTAAAGGGCTCTCCGAGTTTTCGAAAAAAATCACAGGTCCACCAACCATCTGTGATTTTTTTTTGGAATTATTTCAGCAAAAAGCCCCGCGATACACATATCGTACAGGGCTTTTTTTATTTTAGCATAAGGATGTGCGTATTCAGGCGGCCACAGGTCTTGTTTTTCGGGCTAAATCCAAAACAAGCGAGCTTTTTCGGAGGATGTTATCGAGTTTGATGCTCACCTCATCATGAACCTCCGAAAGATTTTTTGCATCTCGGAAGGAATACTGATGGTACAGCAGTAAAGCCATTGCAGAGATATACTTGCCGTGCTGATCACCGTCAACCTCAATATGCCAGCGGTGAAGCAGTTTGCCGGTTTGAAGCATAAAGGCCATTTCCTGATTCAGTGAGTTCATCCACGAGCTTGCATAGCTGATTCTCGCATCGGCATCTCCGTTCGGAGGCAAATCGATGATTTGCTGTTCATCAAAATGCCAGGCTGTTTCGATATCAATGGTTACCGGCACTTTGCTGGAAAGCAGATCTCTTTTTTTTAGCAGCGGATGTTTGGCCATACCTTCTAATTGATTTGCAAGTTTGGCTTCCCGAAAGCTATCCCAATCCAGATTTACAGTGATCTCACGAACCCCGCAACCCGCATCTGCAGGCTCAAGGGCAAGCTCAAGACCAGCCGCATTTATTGTAGGATCATTCCAGACACGAAATTTTGACGGGTTGATGTTTCTTCTGCCAAGTTCTGTTTCAATTTTCTTTATCATTGACTTAAAAATTGGGTACTTCATATCATATAGCCGAAGGATTTTAATTTGAATGTTGGGTTAAGAAATTTAAGCCAGAAGCGCTTCTACACTTAGTATTTATTTCAATGAACACGTATTACTCTTTAAGATATTTAGCTTCTGAGTTAAATGCAATGCTCTCTGAGGCAGTGTTTGCGCAGGCTGTTACGAGCCGCAAAAATGAGATCGGCTTGTTTTTCTCCGGCCCGGAACAGGAGCTTAAATTAATGGTATCAACGGATCCGCAGCGAACCGCTGTATTTACTGACCCACGGGTTTCTGTTAAAAAATCTAACTCAGCTTCTTTCTTTTCATCCCTCGCAGGCTACACCGTTAAGAAAATTCATATTGCAGAATCTGACCGATTTATTTTTATTCGTTTTCAGGATTCTGAGATATTTCTTACCCTCAAAATGTTTGGAAATGATCCCAATATTTTTTTGACCGACGGTGATAAAATTATTGAAGCTTTCAAAAATCCTTCCCGTTATACCGGTGCAAATCTGCCTTTGCCGCAGTCACTTAAGGCACCTTTACTCTCAGAAGCCAAAGGCGGTTTTAAGCGCAAAATTCAGCAGGCCTGGCCGCAGCTCCCGCGTGTTTTTTTGGATGAACTTATTGCTTTTCATAAGCTTGATGAACTCCCGCCTGATCAGGCTGACGAACTCCTAAGCAGCATTCATTTACAACTGACGCACAGCCCCGAGCCCCGCATTCTGCATGACGGCCGATTTTCACTTTTTTCTGCAGCGAACTTTCCAGTTGACGGAGCTGAAACTTTTACTGACATCAACACGGCGGTTCGCGTAGCCTTTTTTTCTGAAAGACGGGAAAATGTTTTTGCAAAGGAACTTCTGCTGCTGCAAAAACGCATTGAAAAACTCCGTGCACGGTACGAATCGGCCCTGCAGGATGCCGATAACGCCAGAAAAAGCATTGAAAAGGCTGAATTTTACGAACAGACGGGCAATATTCTGATGGCACATGCGCACGAAGCCTTGCCGGCTTCGGAGGAAATCGAGCTGGAAGATTTTTATCAGGCAGGAACAAAGCGCCGTATTAAGCTCGATCCGCGCCTCGGTATTGCAGGCAACGCTGCCCGATATTTTGAACTCCGAAAAAAAGCTGAACGGGCCTTCGAAACGGCAGCTGAGTATGCGGAAATGATCGAAGGCCGTTTTTCACAGCTTCGTGAAATCGAAGAAAAATTACAGCATGTAACCGACCTGAGGGCGCTTGATGCCCTGAAAGCCGAATACAGCAGCCATGAATTATTTCGGAAAAAACAGTTGCCCGGTGCGGAGAGCGTAAGGCCCTATAAGTTTGGCCGAATCGGGAAGTATGAGGTCTGGATTGGCAAAAATGCAAAAAGCAACGATCTGATTATGCGGGATTCCCATAAGGAAGATATCTGGATGCACGCCAAAGGCGTTGCCGGTTCACATGTAATCATTCGTATGAACCGCGCACAGACCGAGCCGGATGTGTCTCAGCTTGAAAAAGCGGCCGGGTGGGCAGCCTGGTTTTCCAAAGCCAAAGGCAGCGCTTTCACTCCGGTAATCAAAACCAGGCGTAAATTTGTGCGCAAACAAAAACAAGGACCGGCAGGCGCTGTGCTGATTGACAGAGAAGAAGTACTCATAGTGCCGCCCGTTCAGCCCCGGGCTGATGAACTCGAGGATTAACCGATGAATGCTTACTTCCCGAAAATGATCACCCTTTGTGGTATGATGGGCTGCGGTAAATCAGCTCACGGGCGGCAGCTTGCAAAGCAGCTTGGCCGCCCTTTTCTGGACCTTGATCAGGAAATAGAGCGGGTTTTTGGCAAAGCTGTTCACGCAATATTTGCACAGAACGGTGAAGCCGCTTTCCGCGCTGCTGAGCGGGAAATTCTCGCAAAGCTGCTGTTCAGTGAATCTGCCGTTATTGCGCTTGGAGGAGGCGCGCTTCAGGATGAAAGTAATGCCCGCTTTATACGCGAAAACAGCATTTTATGCTTTATTGATGCTCCGTTTGATAGTATTTTAGACAGGGTGCAGCGCAATACAAGAAGGCCGCTATTGCTTAATGAAAACGGAACACTCAAAACCGAAGAGGAAATACGTAACATACTGCTGTCACTCGATCAAAAACGACGGCCCTTATACGAAACTGCACAGATTCATTTCAGGCCTCATCCTAACGCAAAGGTATGGGCTTCAGTAAAAAAGTTAATACAACAGATTGATGCACACAGCCGAAAAACAGAAAATTAGCGTAAAAGAAGCCATTGATTATCAGGTTGTTACGGCTGATGAGCCGTGGGAAGAACTTGCGGAAATTATCCGCTCAATCAATACACAGCAGGCTGTATTTTTTGTCGATGAAAATGTGTTCCGCCTCCAGGATGCATTCATCGCCCGGCTTGAAAGCCTGGTGAAGCGCCCGATACTGGCACGCGTGCCTGCCGGTGAACAAAGCAAAAGTGTGCAGAACTGGGCCTCCCTGGTTGATTTTTGTCTGGAACAGGGCATCGACCGGCAAACTCCGCTTGTGGCTGTGGGCGGTGGCGTTACGGGTGATCTTGCGGGTTTTGTGGCTGCTTCTGTGCTGCGCGGCCTCCCGCTCATTCACATCCCGACTACCATCCTTGCCATTGTTGACAGCTCCATTGGGGGCAAAACCGGCGTTAATCATTCAGTTGGTAAAAACCTGGTCGGCGCTTTTTATCAGCCCCGGGCGGTCGTTTCTTTCCTCAAGGTGCTCGATACCCTGCCCGACAGCGAATTTATTAGCGGTTTTGCAGAAGTTCTGAAGTATGGCGCCATTGAAGATACCGGCATTCTTGCGCTCCTTAACGGGCGGAGTATTTTAAGCCTGCGTAAAGACCCTCAGCTTTTGAAAGAAATTGTACAGCGGTGTATTAAAGTGAAAGCAAGGGTCGTTAGTGAAGACACCAAAGAAGCAGGCCTGCGCATGATTCTTAACTACGGACATACCTTCGGCCATGCCCTCGAAAAAGTTGCGGGCTACGGCTGTATCTCACATGGTCAGGCTGTATTCGCCGGCATGGTAGCTGCCGGTGTTATGGCGCAAAAGTTAGGCGCACGTATCGACAACAGCTTAATTGATCAGCATGCAGCGGCTTTTGTTACACGAGGCTTTTTCGATCACTTTTCCATTGAAGACCTCAATAAAGCCATGCAGTCTGATAAAAAAGTGAGCCGCGCCACAGTACGCTTTATTCTATTGCACGAATATGGCAGACCTTATCTGCACCCTGTTAACGATGCTGAATTTATTACATCAGTTTGGGAAGAAAGCTTCCAAAAAATGAATCAGCTTAGCAGCTGAATGACCTCTAATTCTGTTTTTACACGTGATTCTTAAATGGGTTTATACCATCTGGCGTTATTTCTGGACAGCTTTTTTTGCGCTGCTCATGATAGTGTCATTTGTTTTTGGGATGGTATTGTTGCTGCTTCAGCTTTCGGCCGTTCAGCAATGGGTAGCTGACGGCATTACAGATCGTTTCAATGAGCGTTTTGAAGGAAATATCACCATCGGCTCTGTGCGGGGTACGTTACCCCTTGAACTCGAGCTCTCTGATGTAACCCTTACTTTGCCTCTGAACGATGCCTCGGGGGGCGATATCGGGGAAAACCTCGCGGATACCCTTCTCAGCACAAGTCAGCTGTATATACGCCTTGATTTGCAACGATCCCTTTTTGACCGCCTTACCATATCTTCCATCCGGATTGAAAAACCGGAAATCAGGCTTGCCTTCGAGCCTGATCAGCCACCGGGCCTTGCCCGGGCATTTCGGCTGAAAAACCCGGATCAGGCCGATTCAGTGCATACTGCCGTTAGTGGTCGCGCATCCCTCGCAGCAGATCTGCCCCGCATTTACTTACAGGATCTGACTCTTAACGGAGGCAGGATTAACCTCAGCGGCCTCAGCAACACGGGCATAGATACGACTGTTGTAAATCTCCCTGACGCCTTTTCCGCTGAGGACTTACAGATCAGCTTAAACCTCGAGCTTTTTGAAGATCAGCGGTTGCTGGCCTTCCGTGAGCTGCGCTTCCGCTCCGATGCCCTTCCTTTTGAAGAACTGCTGTTCAGAGGGCAGCTGTACACCGATGAGCGTTTTCTCGAATTCAATCGCATCACCCTGCAAACACCGCAGAGCCTGCTGCGTTTTAATCTTATTTTTGAGGGTGTAAATGCAGCCATGCCCGACCTCACTGAGCAGCTCAAATCGGCCAGCTTTCAGTTCAGGATTGATGAATCCCGTGTGCTTACAGATGAGTTCAGACCGCTGTTTCCGGCTCTGCCTGCGCTCGGCAAAGCACTGGAAGTTGGCTTGCAGGCTCGGGGAAGCCTTGGCGAAGCCGAACTCTCCCGGTTTAGCCTCCGTTTTGGCGACAGCAGCCTGCAGCTCTATGGTGAAGCCTCAGGGCTATCCGGCCCGTTCGCTTACGCGGCCGTTATCGACTACCTGAACGTAACTTCCGACGATCTTGACCTGCTGTTCGCTGAAGTCGGGCCATTCCGGCTTCGCGAGCTTGAACTTTTTACACTCAGGGGAGAAGTTTCCGGAACCCTCTCTGAGCTTGATGCAGAGCTGCGGGCAGAATCAGCAGCCGGTGAACTCCTTCTAAGAAGTAGTGCCAACTGGGCCGGTCTGCCGGTCTATGACACGCAGCTCGAAGTCAGAAACCTGAGGTTCTCACGCCTGCCGAGTATGCAAATGGGCAATTCTGTTCTTAATTTCGCCGTGAATGCCACAGGCAGCGGAAGTACCCTGGCCAACGGAAAAGGAAAGCTCGAAGCAGCCCTGACCAACAGCAGAATAACGGATCTTCAGCTGGATGACGTGCTGCTAAAGCTCGAACTCAAAGACGGTTTCCTCGAGCCGGACTTGCTGGTTCGTCAGCCGGAGGGAGGTGAACTCAGCCTGCGCGGCTGGCTCGACCTTATCAGCGAGCAGCCCCTGCTGAACCTCGAAGGAAGGCTCAGCGGCTTCAGGCCGGAGCTCACTCTGCTGGATGAGCAAATCCTGCCCGGCCTGCTTAATTCGGATATCACCCTTGTAATTCAGGGCAGCGATGCCGATAGTTTTGTGGGTGAAGTTTATCTCAACCTGATCAGCTCTGTTTACGGGGATGAAAATATCGACGAGTTTGAGTTTTTTGTAACCCTTGAGGAAGACGCCGCCGCTGTATCAGCTGATCAGGGATCTCCCCACAGGCTGCTGAGGATTGGCGGTACCATGCTTGAAGCCGAAATCAGGGGCAGGCTTATCCCTTCGGAGCTCCTTGCTGTAACCGAATACTGGTATCAGCAAATTGACCGCCTTATCACGGAGCGCTCGCTGTACCAGCTCAGCGATGCACCTCCGGTTTCGGCACGGCAGCTCAGCCGCCATGCTGCCCAAATGCCGGCACAACAGCTCAATATAAAAATGCAGCTCGACGATCTGAGCCTGCTTCACGCACTATTTCCGGCTGTTCCACGAATCAATACCCTCTCCAACCTCGATGCAACCGTAACGGCCGATGGCTCATCTGTACAATTCAGATCTTCCTTTTTCTCTGATTTTATTGATGCCGAAGCCGTAACTGCCGACAGCGTTGTAAGCCGGCTCTCATTCAGTATAAGGCCGGATGCAGAAGCCGGCTTCTTCTCCGGCCTGCTACAGCTTGATGCCGCAAGCATCGGCACCCGCAACGGGCAACAGCTGCGCGATGCAAGCCTCATGCTCGATATGTACGACGAAGCCTTCGTGCTTCAGCATCTCCGCCTTGTAACCGGCGACGATGTGATGCTCGGTGCAATGGCAAGTGCCGTATTCACCAACCGCGATGTAGATATCCGCCTCATGGATTTCTTTGTGGGTGATGAAGCCTACACCTGGAGTAACATCCGGCAGACACCAATCCGAATTTTTGACGGAGGTCAGATTTTTGTGGACCGCCTCGAGTTTGGAAATCAGGAAGAGCGCTTCATCATTGAAGGAACCTTCAGTGAAGACCCGGATGACGTAGTGTACTATAACATCAGCGGCCTGCAGCTTGAGCGCATTTCTGCCCTCATTAACAGGCGCGTGAGTTTCAGCGGTACGCTTGACGGCAGCTTTGAAACCCGGACCATAGGCTCAGACCCGGGTTTCAGGGGCGGCTTTCAGGTTGATAGGCTCCGCCTCAATGAGCGGCTTGTTGGCGATATTACTTTCAACAGCAGTTTCAACGCGCTGCTCGAACGCTTTGATACCATCCTCACTGTTCAGGCACAACCCGATGACATTTCGGAGGAGGAGGCCGGCGGGCCGTTTTTTACAGATGACCTTGTAGTGAAAGATGTAGTTGTGGAGGGCTTCTTTAATACCCTTGCTTCGGCAAGGGAAACCGGCGTGTATGCATCTTTTGATGTGCGTCTCAATGAAATCGACCTTTGGGTTCTCCCGCTTATTGTGAGTAATGTTTTTGAAGAAGTGGAAGGCCGCGCAAGAGGAAACGGCGTTTTTGAATGGGGAGAAGAGGGCATGTATTTTGATTCCCGCTTTGAACTGATCGATATTGAACTTGTACCCGTATTTCTGATGACCCGCCTCGTGCTAAACGGAAACATCGATTTCAGCAGTGAACGCGGTGTTGAAATCAACAATGTAAGGGTGCGTGACACCCGCAACGGAAGAGGAACTTTGAGCGGCGTAGTTGACCTCAACAACTTCACCGGCCCAACGCTGTTCAACTTGCAGCTTCAGATGAATAACCTCACCTTTCTGAACAATCAGGCCGGCCCTGATGTGCCATTCTTCGGCCGCGGGCAGGGAACCGGTATTGTAAGGCTTTCCGGTTCTAACGATGATCCGTTCATCAGTACACCGCAACCTATTGTGATGAGCGGTAACTCCATCATCTCCATCCCGATCAGCACCGATCAGTCGGTTGAAGGTGGTACACGGTTTATTCAGTTTGTGGATGAATTTGATTTCAGCCGGTTATTCCTCCCGCCGGATCCCGAAAACGGCGGAAACGGACAAAACGGGCGGGAAGTGAACCTCACCTTTATGGAAAAATTCGGCCTCGACCTTCAGTTTGTTGCAAACGATAATATGACGGTTCGTCTTATTTTTGACGAAGTGACCTCCGAAATCCTTTCCGCGCGCGGTACCGGGCGCATCCGCTTGGGGCTTCAGGATGAGGTTTTTCAGGTATTCGGAAGTTTCGATGTGGCAAGCGGCGACTATTTGTTTGTAGGCGGCGATATTTTCAGCCGAAGGTTTACCCTGCGCGATGGCGGAACCATTACCTGGGACGGCGACCCCATCAACGCTATGATTGATGTTTCGGCCTCATACAGGGCGCGGCCCAACATCAACGTGCTGCGGCCCGGAACCACTATTGATGACGTACCCGTGCGCATCCCCGTTGACCTCGTGCTGGTGATTACCGGCACCCTCGACAGTATCGAAAACGATTTCTTTTTCGAATTTCCTACCGGGACAGACATCACCCAGATTGCCGCAATTCAGGCCGCGCTCGATAATGAAGATACCAAGTTGTTACAGGCTACCAGCATTTTGCTCTCCGGCAATTTTGTGCCGCTCGACAGCGAACTGAACAGCGTGTTCGCCAATCAGTTCGGGGCACAGGGCCTGAGCATGTTGCTTTCCTCACAAATCAGCAGCCTGCTTAATTCTAACATCAGCAATCTTGATATTGACCTGAACCTAACCGGCTTCGATGAAGCCGACCTCGGCATTGCGCTGCGTCTGTTCGACGATCGCCTCACCGTGCGCCGCGAAGGAACCGTTACCGGACCGGATTCACACTGGGGCGATTTCGACGTAACCTACCGCTTTAACCGCTATTTTTCGATTGAAGCCTTTCTGCGCAGGGAGTCGCTGCTGCCTTCCGCCATCTCGGTGGGCCGCGACCAAAACGATGAAGTTTACGGTATCGGTCTGGAAGCGCGGGTACAGTTCAATACCTGGGGTGAATTACGCGACCGCATATGGGGTTCTGTAAGGAGGCTGTTCGGTTTGAGAGACGCCGATGAATCAGCCGCATCTGAAAACGACCCCGACAATCAGCCGCTTTCTTATTTTCCGGCCGCGGCTACTGAAGCAAGAACCGAAACAAGGCCCGCAAGCCGGCGGGTACATCCCTGAGCCGGCACTGGTATCCCCGAAAAAAAAGGGTGATACCCGCATCAAAATAAATCAATACTTTGTACCAGCTTACAGCCGGCTCTAATAATTAATGAATTTCAAACGAACACCATGGGAAAAAAGAAAAAAGTAAAAGAACTTGAAGCCTTCATGCTTGGCTTCCTTCGCAAAAACACCGAATATGAGGTGCCGGAAGAGCTGCTGCTAAAAACAGCACAGCATACCGGCGGGCAGGTTAAAGCGCTAAAGCGCGCGCTCGACGGTCTGATAGACTCCGGAGCGGTTATCCGCAATAACAAGGGAGAGCTCAGCCTGGCCAAAGGCGGCACAGTTGAGGCTGCAAGAGCTGAAGGGCAGGTCGGAAAAATTTCCATTAACCGGCACGGAACCGGCTTCGTAACACTTGAAGGCCATGATGAGGACATCCGCATACCCGGTAAAAAACTGAGCGTAGCCCTCGATCGTGATATTGTACGCATAAGGCTTCAGGGAACCGACCGCATGGGGCGCACCGAAGGTAAAGTACTCGACATTGTGGAGCGCGGAAAGAAGTACTACGTAGGTACGCTCAAACGCGAAAACAAAAATGCCTGGCTTATTGAGCCGGATGAAAAGTCGGCCCACACCGAATTTTATGTGCAGCCCGGTAACATCAGTGGCGGTCAGTCAGGCGATAAAGTGATATTTAAACTGCTCGATTGGGTGCACCCCCGTTCGCTGCCGGAAGCAATTGTGACCGAAGTACTTGGTGCCAAGGGAACCAACCGGGCTGAAGTGCTTTCCATACTCGCAGAAAATGACATGATAAGCAGCTTCACCCCTGAAGTTGAGGAATGGTGCGAACAAATTCCCCTTTTTCCGGGCGAAGAAGAAATTGCACGCCGCAGGGACATCCGCGACATGCTCGTATTTACCATAGACCCCGAAGACGCCAAAGATTTTGATGACGCCCTCAGCATTTCCGAACTCGAAAACGGAAACTATTATCTTGGGGTGCATATTGCCGATGTAAGCTACTACGTGCATCCTAAAACCATACTCGATGATGCCGCCCATGAGCGGGCAACGAGTGTGTACCTGGTTGACCGTGTGATACCGATGTTGCCCGAAAAGCTCAGCAACGGCGTTTGCAGCCTGCGACCTAACGAGGACAAGATGACCTACAGCTGTTTCATGGAGGTAAGCCCGGCAGGTGAGGTGCTTGGCTACAGCATTGAGGAAACCGTGATTCACTCCAAATACCGCCTCACATATGAGCAGGCACAGGAAATTATTGAAGGCAAGGCACATGCAGAGCTGAGTGAACCAATGGAGATGCTGGTAAAACTCACGGACCGCCTCACCGAAAAGCGTTTCGAAGAAAACGCCATCGATTTTGAAACACCCGAGCCCCGTTTTGTGCTTGATGAAAAAGGAACGCCCGTTGATGTGATCATCAAAAAAAGATTTAAAGCGCACCGCCTCATTGAAGAATGCATGCTGCTGGCTAACCGCTCGGTAGCCGAACACGTGGACGCCCTGCGGGCAAGGACCGGAAAAAAAATCACGCAGGATACTTTTCCGTTTTTCTACCGCATCCACCCGGAGCCCGATACGGAGCGTCTTGAGCAGGTCGCTGAACATGTGCGCCCCGTTGGGATTAAGTTTGATGTGCGCAAAGGTCAGGTTGACGCCAAAACCATCAATAATGTGCTTAAGCAGGTAAAAGGAAAAAGCATAGAGTTTACCGTAAATGACCTGATGCTCAGGTCAATGGCTAAAGCGGAGTACTCACCCAAAAATATTGGTCATTTCGGACTGGGATTTAGTCATTACGCGCATTTTACGAGTCCTATAAGAAGATATCCGGATGTGCTCGTGCACCGGTTGCTTAAGAGCTACTCAGCCGGACTTCCCTCATATAATTTCAAAAGCCTTCTCACCTATGGCGAGCATTGCAGCGAAAGGGAACGTGCAGCGGTTACGGCCGAGCGTGATTCTATTAAACTCAAGCAGGTTGAATACCTTTCTACCCGCATCGGGCAGGAGTTTGATGGCGTTGTGAGCGGTGTAACCGAACGCGGCGTGTACGTGCTTCTTAAAGATATTTACTGCGAAGGCATGGTAAGTATGTCGGAGCTAAGCGACGATTACTATGTTTTCGATAAGCGCCGGCATTGCCTCACCGGGCGCCGTAAAGGCAGAACTTACATGCTCGGAAATGAGTTGAAGGTTCGTGTCGTAAACACCAATCTGGAACTTCGTCAGATTGATTTTGAGCTGGCCTGATTTTTTTCAGGCGGAGCACGGCAGCGATCAAAAATCCGTTACCTTACTCTTCTGTGTACAGACTAACAAGACCCCTAATCAACCATGCACACTGCGATTCTAAGATTCTTTCCGGCATTACTGCTACTGTTGTTTTCGGCGGAAGCGCTTCAGGCTCAGGCCTTTAACTTCGGCAAAAACCGGGTACAGTACGAAACATTCGATTGGCGTATCATTCAATCCGACCATTTCGATATCTACTACTACGACTCCCGGAATTATCTGCTGGCGGAATTTACCGCACACAGCCTGGAGGCTGCCTATCAGCAGCTTGCAGTGGATTTTAACCATCAGATTAATGAGCGCATTCGCGTAATTATTTACGACTCGCATGCTTCGTTTTCACAAACCAACGTAGTACAGCTGCCGGTTAACGCACAGGGGATTGGCGGGGTTACGGATTTGTTCAAGAACCGCATTACCATGCCTTTTATGGCCGATTACGGGCAGTACCGCAGGGTTTTGCAGCACGAGCTGGTGCATGCCATGGTGAACGACATGTTCTATGGCGGTAACATCAACGCACTGCTTGCTGAAGGCCGCCGGATTTTCCCGCTTTGGGCGGAAGAAGGTCTTGCTGAGTATGTATCACAGGGCTGGGATACCGAAACGGATATGTTTCTGCGGGATGCGACCATCAATAATTATTTGCCGCCAATCCAGTTTTTGGGTGGTTTTTTTGCTTATCGCGGCGGACAAGGCGTGTGGGATTTTATTGTACAGGAATATGGCCGCGAAAAAATTGCAGAGATTTTCGACCGGATGAAGCTCAACCGGAACTTCGAATTCAGTATGCGGCAATCCACAGGTCTTACCATCGATGAACTCAGCGAGCGCTGGAAAGACTGGCTGCAGCGCAAATACTTCCCCGAAGTAACCGACCGTGAAAACCTGCGCAACATCGGAACCAACATCACCCGCAGCGAATTCCGCGGAAGCTACAATACAAGCCCGGCGCTCTCGCCTCAGGGCGACCGCATCGCGATGATCACCAACAGACGCGGTTTTTTTGATGTTGTTGTGATCGATGCCAACACCGGCCGCCTCATCAAAACGCTAATTCGCGGTGAAGATAATGTTAACTTCGAGGAGCTAAACATCCTTCAGCCCAACCTCTCCTGGTCGCCTGACGGGCGTCAGATTGCGCTTTCAACAACCTCCCGCGGCCGAAATGATATTGCCATCGTGGATTATGAATCCGGCCGGCTGCAAAAAATCGAATTTCCGAACCTTAATTCTATCCGATCAGTGGCATGGTCGCCTGACGGGAGTAAAATTGCCTTTCAGGGAACCGAAGGCTCTTTTATCAACATCTATGTGTATGAGCTCGGAACCGGTGACTTTATAAATGTTACCAATGATATTTTCAGTGACAGTGATCCGGCCTGGAGCAATGATTCACAGGCGGTTCTTTTTTCATCTGACCGCGGCCCGCGTATAGAGTTAGGGGTGCATCGGGAAAGCTACTTTATGCTCGCTAATCCAAATCTGCATCAAACCGATATCTACATGGTGAGGCTGGGAGACGATCGTGCGACCCGCCTCACCAATACCCCTGACTGGAACGAAACGAGCCCGCAAATGACCCGCGATGGCCGCATTCTGTATGTTTCAGATCAGAACGGCATCAACAACATTTACACGATGAATCTGCAGACGCGTGTATCGAGGCCGCTTACAGATCTCATAACCGGGGTAATGCAGATGTCCGTAACTCCGGATGGCACCAAGGCAGCTGTAAATTCAATAAATCAGGGGTTTCTTGATATTTTTGTAATCAACAACCCCTTAGAGCGGGTGAAACCAGGAAACCTGCGGCCCAATCAGTGGGCACAGCGGCGCGCACGGGAGCGGGAAGAACAGCGGGTACCGGCAGTTGGGTTTTCGCGAAATATTTTTGTGAGTGAGTTTCGGGAAGATGGTTTTACAGCCGATCTGCCTCAGGAAGATGTTGAGGTTATTGTAACGAGTCCGGAAGAACAGGATGAACCCCGGCGCCGCGATATCATTGATTTCCGCAATTATCAGTTCTCTGACGATCTCGAGGATGAGTTTGAAGATACCAGCAGGGAGGTGCTTTTCAGCCCTACAGACAACCGCACAGATGACGGGCTGTTCATACCCAAGCGATACCGCCTTGAGTTTTCACCTGATTTTGCGCAGGGGAGTGCCGGTGGTACAATAGGCTCACAGTTCGGAGCTTTCTCCTTCATTCAAGCCTCTGTGAGCGACGTACTTGGCGATCACCGGCTCACGTTTGCCGGAAACCTTGTTTTTGATCTTCGCAATGCGAGTTATTTTGTACAGTATGCCTATCTCAGGAACCGTACCAATTACTTCACAAGCTTTGTACATAACGGTTTTGCCTTCCAGACCTTTGGCGGGCAGCTGGTGCGCTACCGGATTTATTCCGGCGACTTTGGGATTTCGTATCCCCTCAACCGTTTTGAGCGGCTCGAATTTTCACAAGCTTTTATTGGCCTTTCCCGTGATCTGAGCAGCATTCAGATTGGCACACAGTCGAGCCTTGAGCGCGATTTCATCATTTATCCGCAGGTTCGCTACGTGCGTGATGTGACCATTCCGGGGTTTCTGTCGCCGCAAAAGGGGCACAGGCTTGCTGTTGAGTTTTCGGGAGGTGTTCCGGTTTCAGATGCGTTTCTGGGATTTGCGTCCCTCACCGGTGATGCCCGTCAGTATTTCAGTCTCGGCAACCGGTACAGCTTTGCGCTGCGTGCATCCGGCGGGATGTCATTCGGGCCTGATCCGCAGAACTTCCTTTTGGGCGGCGTCTCGAACTGGATCAATTTCCGTCAGGATCAGCGCCTGACGGCCGAAAATCTGGCGAATGTTTTCTTCACACTTCCGGCTCTGCCGATGCGCGGCTGGAACCTGAATGCCGGTATCGGTGACAAATTCGCTCTTGGTAATGCGGAGTTCCGCTTTCCGCTCGTAGCTGCTCTTGTACCGGGGCCGCTGCCGCTATTTCCGCTATTTAACATTCAGGGCACTGCCTTCGTGGATGTGGGCGCAACATGGACCGGCGAAAATTTCAACGACCTGCTCGTCGGTACCGGATTCGGCCTTCGGACCATCCTGTTTGGCCTGCCGTTTCGTTACGACATTGCCTGGCCCTATTCCGAACCCATCTACGACGGTTTCGGCAGCCGTGTGCATTATTTTAGCATAGGGCTGGATTTTTAGGGGAAGGTAACATCAACCTTCAACTTACAAAAAAGCCTCTCAGGAAAGTTAGTTTTCGTGAGAGGCTTTTTTTTAGTAGGAGATAAAGCTATTGAAAAACTTGTTCCTACCCCTCACTCTTCGAAATCAAATAACCACTCTGCTGCCATCGGGAATTCGCGGCCCCATTCGAGTTCGCTATGGCGGCCCATAGGGTTTATCGAGAGCCGTACCTGAAGGTTTCTTTCGTGGTTCACGGTATTGATTTTATCGTAAAAGGCCTGCAGCCGGCCTACGAGCATTTCGCTCTCGCGGCCCCCGCCGTAGATGTAGATACGGCCCTCAAACTGCGGTACTTCATCTATGAATCGGATAGGCAGGTTGGGCGTTACCCAAAAGGATGGGGAAAAGAGCATGAGGCGGCTGTACTTCTCCGGGTGCAGCATGGCCGCGTAAATGCTGATAAGCCCGCCCATGGAGCTGCCCCCGATACCGGTGAATTCCCGCTCAGGGCGCGTACGGTAGTGGCTGTCGATGTAGGGCTTGAGGGTTTCTGCCATGAAACGCGCATATTTTTCGCCGTCGCCTGAACCTAAAACAGAGGTCGGCAGGGTAGGAGTAAACTCGGCTATGCGTTCACTTTCGGCATGGTCAATCGCAATTACGATGAATTCGGCTTTGCCGCGCTCTGCCAGGAAGGCAAGCCTTTTAGCGAGCCCCCAGCTACCGAAAGGAGCGAAATCGTCGAACAGATTTTGCCCGTCCTGAAGGTAAATTACGGGGAAGTGCTTGTCTGTTTCGTAATAGTTCCAGGGCAGCAGGGCCGTGATGCGCCGCGTTTTGATCAGCTGCGGAATCTCAAACTGCTCCGAAATAATATTGATTACAGGCAGGAAGCGGTCGTTGTGGAATTTGCCATCACGCCGCCAGTTCCTGATTTCATCTTCTGCACAGCGTTCATAGCGGGAAATCATACGGTTATGAGGAGGCTCGTTGCCGTAGTCGTCAAGTTCCACATCATTCCAGCTGCCGCGGGTAAATTTGTATTCGATTTCATCAGGCAGCCCTTCTATGTTATCGAAAGTGAAGCTGAAATTACGGGCATCATCCTGATGCATCCTCCAGCTTGGATCTGCCGGGGCCCAGTTGTTGAAGTTGCCGGTAATGTAAACCGGCCGGTCGTCTTCCATAGGGGTGTGGAGCTTAATCGTTAATTTTTGCATAGAATCAGTTTTGACTGCCTCACAAGCCTGCTGTCGTTTGGGTTCATCCGGCTTGGTGCAGCCGGATGAAATTACCACCAATATTAAAAACAGGTACAGCATTACAGGTTTCAGGGCGGCAGTGTTTTAGCTTGGTGTATAGCTGGGGTAAAGCCGGTTTACGGCAGTTAAATCAGGGGGATAGCGAAAGGTCAATGGTGTCAATTACCACCCATGCACCGGGGAAATGCGCCCGGAGTATGGCAAGATAGGCGTTCGCATCACTGCGGCGGCGGAAATCACCAACCCGTACCCGGTAGAAAGGCTGCCGGAAGGTAACATAAGCCTCGGGTACGATTGCAAAAGGCAGATCTTCGTATTCAGCCGCCCAGTCGTAGTAAAGCAGGCTCATGGAATCGGCTTCAGCTACATTTTCCGTAGTAAACAGCTGGATCCGGAACCCCCGGTTGCTTTGCGCCCACTGAAGCTCTTCTTCTGTAAGCTGAAACGCCTCGGGTACACTGAGCTCGAAAGTACGGAAGCGGTCTTTCGGACTCAACCGAAGTTCGGCCAGATCTGAGAGCGTAAGCATGGTGCTGAAAGCTGCCGGCGCTTCAGGAATTTCTTCGGGAATTTCTTCCTCAGCAGGTACTTCTGCAACGGTTCCGCAACCAGCCAGAATGAGCAGCAGCAGTAAAACGCTGAAGTTTTTTTTCAGGCGCAGGAGGCCTTCATTATTAAAATGAAACGTCACAAAATAAATGTTTAAGGTGAAGTTATCTCAAAGGCCGACCGGGTGCCAGGTCGTTTTAATTTCGATAAGATCGAGTATTGCATAAGGACTTTCGAGGTTTTCATCGAAGGCATTGTCCTCATCACGAATAATCAGGTGTTTTACGTTTAACGAGGCCTTCTGCTGTGCGAGGGTAATTTCAGCCTTGTCGCGGCTGCTTAGTACCATGGCGTTTACGTCCATATGGGAGGCAAACTGCTCCAGCAGTTCGTTGCGGTAGCCGCTAAGCAGGTTGATTACGCCGCCGGGTACATCAGAGGCATGAAGCACCTCTGCGAAAGTCAGGCCGGATAGCGGGCGTTTTTCCGAAAGCAGCACCACAACGGTATTTCCGCTCACTATGGCCGGCATCAGGTTTTGGACCAGACCAAGCAGGCCGGCAGATTCGGGCAGAACTACGGCCACAAGACCGGTCGGCTCAGGCATCGAAAAGTTGAAATGCGCGCTTGCCACGGGGTTAACCGTGCTGAAAACCTGCTGGTATTTATCGCTCCAGCCTGCAAAATACACGATGCGGTCGATGGCAGTGTCAACTTCTTTGCGGGCCTCTTTTTCGGAAAGGCCCTCGAGACGAAGCTCAGCGCTGAGCTGATCGCGGCGGCCTTCGAGCATTTCGGCTATGCGGTACAGAATCTGACCGCGGTTGTAGGCCGAACGCGCCGCCCAGCCCGGTTGAGCCTTCCGTGCCGCAACAACGGCATTGCGGAAATCTTTGCGCGAGCTGCGGCAGATGTTGGCGATAAATTCACCGGATTTCCCGCTCAGGCTGTAGGTCCTGTCCGATTCAGACCGCGGAAAAGCCCCGCCAATGTAGAGTTTGTAGGTTTTTTTTACTTCGAGACGTTTGCTCATGTCGTTTATTTGAAAAGATTTTCTGAGAGAGTTTTTGGCAACAGAAAACAGATTGGAAGAAATTTATTCCAGTGCTTCAAAGAGAGTTGAAGGAGATTTTTGTGCAATCCGAAGAAGCAATTTCGCTGCACCTTTTGGTTTTCTTTTACCAAGCTCCCAATCACGAACAGTGCTAAGACTTACTCCCAATAAGGTTGCAAAATCTTCCTGAGTCAGTCGTAGTTTTCTTCTAATGGTAAAAGCGTTTGGTTCATTAACATAAAAAACCTTTGAAGGCTTTAATTCACCTTTTTCGATAGCTTTAAACTCCTCGATGCTTTCAACAAGCTCTTTAAAATT
The DNA here is from genome assembly GCF_022565315.1 of Cyclonatronum sp. Taxonomy (NCBI): domain Bacteria; kingdom Pseudomonadati; phylum Balneolota; class Balneolia; order Balneolales; family Cyclonatronaceae; genus Cyclonatronum; species Cyclonatronum sp. Next base: position 67,073 of record NZ_JAIUMX010000007.1, read on the forward strand.
CTCTTCTTTCATTTTATTCTTTGTTTATAAGTGACTTTAGGAATGATATCTGATCAGCTGTTAAATCTTCAGTCTCATTTTTTTGATAAACGTATAAAAAATAGATTTTTGAAGAATGTGGATACCAATAATAAATTATTCTTAAGCCACCACGTTTACCTCGTCCTGTTGCCTGCCATCTGATTTTACGCAACCCTCCGCTACCTTTGATAAGATTTCCCGAATCTGGTTTTGAAGATAGTTTTAACTGAAAAATTCTGTAAGCTTCTTCAGAAACAAGATCGCGAATTCGTCTGGTAAAGACAGTAGTTTCCACGAAAATCATGTGAAGGGTAAATCTTGAGAATTATTTTTCTGAATGTCGATTTGAGTGCTTTGTATAGGGTTTCATGAAAAAGGATTGTTTTTGCAGCGGCGAAATCCTAAAACTTCAGATACGGGAACAATCCGTGCAGACCGCCCTCGCGCCCGAGGCCGCTTTCTTTGTAGCCGCCGAAGGGAGAGGTCGGGTCGAATTTGTTGAAGGTGTTCGCCCAAAGCACACCCGCGCGGATGCCGCTTGTGAGCTTGAAAATCTTGGAGCCTTTGTCGGTCCACACGCCGCCGGAAAGTCCGTAGGGCGTGTTGTTGGCTTTTTCGAGCACTTCCTCAGGAGTCCGGAAGGTTTGGATGGTGAGCACCGGCCCAAAAATTTCTTCCTGAACCACACGGTGCGACTGCGACACGTTTGAAATGAGCGTAGGGCAGCACCAGTAGCCGGTTTCGGGCAGGCTGCACTTGGCCTGATAAATATCGGCACCTTCGTTAAGGCCGATTTCGAGATAGCGGTTGATGGTCTCCAGTTGCTGCTTTGAGTTGATGGCTCCGATATCGGTGTTCTTGTCGAGCGGGTCGCCCACGCGCAGGGTTTGCAGGCGGTCGATCAGCTTGTCGCGAACCACGTCAGCGATGCTTTCCTGTACAAAAAGGCGGGAGCCGGCACAGCACACATGGCCCTGATTAAAAAAGATGCCGTTGATGATGCCTTCTACAGCCTGATCAATCGGGGCGTCTTCAAATACGATGTTGGCTGCTTTGCCGCCAAGTTCGAGGGTGAGCTTTTTGCGGGTTCCGGCGATGGACTTCTGGATGAGCTTGCCCACTGCCGTTGAGCCGGTAAAGGCAATTTTATCCACATCGGGATGATTTACCAGGGCCGCGCCGGTTTCGCCTGCGCCGGTTACGATGTTTACGACACCGGCGGGCAGCTCGCATTCCTGAATGATTTCAGCCAGCTTGAGTGCGGTGAGCGGGGTTGTCTCCGCGGGCTTGAGCACAACGGTGTTACCGGTTGCGAGGGCCGGTGCGAGTTTCCATGCGGCCATGAGCAGCGGGAAATTCCAGGGGATGATTTGTCCGGCAACGCCCAGCGGTTTCGGACTACGGCCCGGTACGGCATATTCCAGTTTGTCGGCCCAGCCGGCGTAGTAGAAAAAGTGCGCGGCAGCGAGGGGCACGTCCACGTCGCGCGATTCGCGGATGGGTTTGCCGCCGTCAAGACTCTCAATTACGGCAAATTCTCGGGCCCGCTCCTGAATCATGCGGGCGATGCGGTAGAGGTAGCGGCCGCGGTCACGCCCGCTCATTTTGGACCATACATTGGTGTAGGCACTTCGGGCGGCGGAAACGGCCGCATCGATATCGGCCTGCGTGCCAAGCGCTACTGTTGCCAGCTCTTCTTCCGTTGCCGGGTTAATAGTGCTGAAAAAACCACCCTCAGCCGGATCGGTGAACTTCCCGTTGATGAAATGGCCGTATTGTTTTTTCAGGGTGATGTGGTCCGTGCCTTCGGGGGCAGGATCGTAGGCCCAGCCGGAGCTAAAGTCGAGGGCGTGTTTCTTTTGGATGTCGCTTTCTTTAAGCATAGTGCGGTTTAATCTTTTGAGAAATAATCTGCGGACTGGTACACGCCGGTGCGCTGCTTGATAATCTGCATGAGCAGGTCGTTGGCGAGGGCGCTTGCACCGAACCGGAACATATTCGGGTTCATCCAGTCGTTGCCGAGGGTTTCGCGCAGCATCACCAGATAGCGCAGGGCCAGTTTGGAATCCCGGATGCCGCCGGCGGGCTTCATCCCAACTTTAATGCCCGTTTTGTAATAGAAATCGCGGATGGCTTCGAACATCACCAGCGTAACGGGTTGCGTAGCGGCGGGACTTATTTTTCCTGTGGATGTTTTGATGAAATCTGCCCCTGCGTACATGGCAATATCGCTTGCCTTGCGCACATTGTCGAGGGTCTGGAGTTCGCCGGTTTCGAGAATCACCTTGAGGTGTGCCGGCCCGCAGGCTTCTTTTACGGCTGCTACCTCATCAAAAATATAGCTGTAGTTTCCCCGGAG
>NZ_JAIUMX010000008.1:0-62440 GCF_022565315.1 Cyclonatronum sp.
AAAAGGGGCACGCATTCATGGCGCACATAAATCACACACAGGGGTCAGCATCCGCCGGAATGGCAGGCTGAAACTCGCGGCTAAAAGCTACCGCCAGAGGGGGTCAGTATGGACCGGAATATCCACCATCAAATTGAACCTCCACTTCGGTCTTTTTATCAGGTGTTTTATATATCACTATTTTACTCATACTTCTATTTGGCCGTTCATTAGTTTAGGTAATAATATATCTCTTGCTTCGCGAAGCTTGGTGTTTTGTTGGTTAAGATTCACAATTAAATTCAATATTGGCTCTGTCTCTTTTTGGAATTCTTCACAGACTTTTTTTGGCGGAATTGGTAAAAAGACCATTCCTAAAGCTGATTTTTTTATGTGTTGCATTGTTGCTCCATTAGATAAATTTATAAAGTCAGGAATTCTTTCAAGCAAAGAGAAGTAAAGCCAATTATGTAATTCTTTATCAAACGGTTTCACGTTGAAAATATGTTGATTTAAAATAGCTTTCCCAGAAGCCCATAAATAAGCACCTATTGAAGCTGACCAGGCGAAAAGAATGTCCTTATTTTCAATTAGATATTTTTCAGGCACATTTTCTCCATCGTTTCTTGGTGTATTATTTTGAACCCCTCCCTTTAATTCCTTTATTTTAATGATGGGCAAACCTTCTTCTTTCCAATCTTTAGGTTTAAATGGATAACCATTAATATAATCGGCAACTTTGTTAAATGCTTTTAATTGAAATTTCTCCTCCCTCACAATCTGCTTATACCTCAAAAACGCCTTCTCCTCCAACAACTTTATCCGCTTCATATTATTCTCTATCAAATCATCATAAGCCGATAAAATGCTGGCGATATTGCGTTGGGTGGGGAGGGGGGGATATACTAACTCCGTTGAAGATAGAATAGCTCCACTTAAATTCAACATTGTAGAGCCGATCGCTTTATTCAAAATGCTTTTGACAACTTGCGAAAGCGTAAAATAGTAGTATAGATAGTTTGGATCAACAATTTCATCATTTAACCTAATTTTCAAGCACCCTGTTCCACATAACCATCCTTCATTTTCGGGCTTGCATATTGCTCTTTTATTTATGTCGCCTCTTCTTGGTAAAACCAAATCTCCAATATTCAATTTATGTTTTCTTAATCTATCTGCATCATCATCGTTTATCCGTGCAATAGAACCAGTTTCAATTCTATCATTAATAATATCCTTTGGCATTACAACTGGGATTCCTTCAGATTTGTAATCGTGCTGGTGTAATTGCGAGCCGAAAGGTCCAGTTTGAATTTTACCGCCATAGCTTTTAATCAATTCCCCTAAAGTACTTTTCTCCCACTTCATATAGCCAACTCTTTAAAGTTTTCAGAAATCGCTTTTGCCAAGGCAACAGCCTCTCCATTCAATCCTTCCAGCTCAATGTGTATTCTTGTTATCATAATTTCTCCTTTTTTAATTGTTCCAAAATCAAATGGAGCATACTGTCTTCCATTTTCGAAAAAGCAAACCACTTTTTACCCAAGTCTTTCAAAGATGCGCCTATATGATAGAGTTCTTTTCCGTCTAATATCAAAAAGCGGTCGTGGCTGTTCTTAAGTTCTTTGAGTTCAAAGCTGTTATCATATTGTTCGTTGGCTTTCTTTATATCGAGCAAAAGTTGCTTGCTTGTGGTTTTGGTGTATAACAGCACCTTCACTTTTTTGGCTTTTTTAGCTAAATGAGTAATAGTGGTTTCATCAATGTAATTATCAATCAGAATAAGTTCATTTTTGGCTTTTTTGATGAGATCAGAAGCAAATACGTACGCGTCAAAAATTTGTCCATCGAAGAAAATACCTTGACTGGGTTTAATTTTACCCGCTTCCAATGCTTTAAAAATTTGCTCTAACTTCACATCGGTTTTAAGTTGCTTTAATTCGACCTGATCTAACCGCTGAAAAACCGAAGCATTGTTCAGCAAAAATTTTCGCATGGCAACAAATGCCTGCATGATTTGAACACTTGCAGATATTGCTCTTTCGGTGTTTAACACGGCAGATAACATCGCTACACCTTGCTCCGTGAACACATAGGGAAGCGTTCGTCTTCCTCCATGTTCACTTGAGGTTCCAAATTGGAACTTCAAGTCTGTCCATTCTTTTTCAGTGAGCTGAAACATAAAGGCTTCCGGAAATCTGAGTGGATTCCTTTTTACTGCCCTGTTAATGACTTTGGTTTCGGTTTGATAAAGTACAGCCAAGTCACTGTCCAACATCACTTGAATGCCTCTCACCGTGAAAATTCCGTCTTCAATATTTCTTATGCTCAACTCCATAACGATCAGATTGAAATACTTCGGTAATTTTCAGCAATGGTTTTTGCCAGCACATTAGCCTCTTCGTTCAATCCTTCCAGCTCGATATGTATTTCGTTCAGGCGTTCTTCGTAGTCAAAGTCATCATCGGTGGCGGTCTCCACCCCTACATATCTTCCGGGGCTAAGGCTCCAGTCTTTGGCTTCAATTTCTGCCTGACTTACTACTTTGCAAAGTCCTTCCACATCGGTATAAACGCCATCGGGAAAACGGCTTGTGAGCCAATGGGCTTGTTTGTAGAAATATTCGGTTTCGTGCAGCAGTCCTGGTTCTTCTTCATCGGGGTTACCGCTGAGTTGTTGTTGCACGGCTTTCAGTTGGTCGAGCTCTTCTTTCAGATTCAGCTCTCTCCAGGCTGCCGTTTTACTCAGTTGGTGTTCTTTGGCGGCTGAGCTTATGGCATCCAGTAATTGTTTGATGAGTTTGTCTTGTGGTTTGCGGAGTGCCTTTGTCTGAACTGTGATTTCTGTGATGAATTGATTGCCTTTATTTTTCCTGACGGTGTCTGTCAATTGGGTCTGTAATTCAAAGATTGATTTCGCTTCATTTTGCAGTTCTTTCCACTCCACGATAATCTTGTCAATCCCTACATCCTGAGAATCCTGTTTCAGACTAAATGAGCTGAGTGTTTTTAATACTTTCTGCAATTGCTTTTGCAATTCGGTGGTTGCCCGGGCTGTTTCTTTGGCCAAGTCGGCAGCAGTTTGCAAATAGCTTTTTACCGTGCTTTCAAACTTTTGGGTATTGCCTCTATACAAGTTCACAATGCAAATCAGGTTTTGCAGTTGCTCCGGGCTAAAGTCATTTACCTTGCTCGTTACTTTGCGGTAAATCTTTCTTGCGTCAAGCATCAGCACTTTGTCTTTTTTCGCATCGTCTTGTTCTTTGGCCCGGTCAAAAAACCAAAGGGTGCAAGGCAATGAACGGGTATAGAAAAAGTTATTGCCTATGGCCATCATCACATCTACTGCACCTGTTTTTACCAACTTCTCCCGAATGTCTTTTTCGCTGTGTCCGGCATCGCTGGCAGACGAAGCCATCACAAAACCGGCTCTGCCTGTTGGTTTGAGGTAATTATAGAAATACTGAATCCACAGGTAATTGGCGTTGTCATTTTTGGGCAGATTTACTTTGCCGTCCAATAGTAAACGGGGGTCTTTCTTTACGGCATCTTTGGCTTTGTCCACACCGTCCACATTAAACGGAGGATTTGCCATTACTCTGTCGCATTTGCCGACAAGATTGTGCTTGTCTTCATAGAAAGTATTTCCCTCAACAATAAAAGCCTCGAGGCCGTGTACGGCCATATTCATTTTCGCAAGCTTGGTGTTCAGTTCAGCTTTTTCCTGACCGTAGAAAGTGACTTTTTCGGCGACATTGCCGCCTTCTTTTTCAAGGAAATAGCCGGTTTGCACAAACATACCCGCACTACCTGTAGCCGGATCAAAAATAATTCCACTTTCTGGTTCGATGACATTTACTATGGTTTGCACCAAACTCATAGGCGTAAAAAACTCTCCGCCCTCCTGTGCACCGGTCATGGCAAATTTGTTGAGGAAGTACTCATAAATCTTCCCAAACAAATCGCCTTCGGCTTTCTGCAGCACTTCTTTATTGAAAATGCGGAGCAGTTCCCGCAGCAGGTCTTTGCTGAAAATCGAAAAGTTTTTGGGCAAAACCCCTTTGAGGTTGTCGTATTCGTCCTCAATCAGTTTCATAGCGTTATCAATCGCTTCGCCTATGTCGGCACTTTCGGGCAATGAAACCAAATAATCAAACTGTGCCTTTTCGGGAAGGAACATTGAATTTTGTTCCTCAAAATCTTTTTTAGTCAACGGTCGCTTACCCCGTTGCGGATGCGAGGGCAAGGTTTTTTCTACTTCAATTTTGACTTTCTGAAAGCGGTTGTATGCGTGTCGTAAAAATATCAGACCCAATACAGGCATGGAGTACTCCGAAGCAGTCAGTTTACTGTTAGCTCTGAGTTGATCTGCGGCTCTCCACAGTTCGGCTTCTAATTTTCTAAGTTGTTTTCCTTGCATCTATTTTTTCTGTGGGTTGTTTAAATGTCAAATTTATCATTCTTATTCGTAAACGCAATAAATATATGCTTTACAATCCAAAATTGGAGTTAAGTCGAATATTTGTTGCGTTGTTTTGATGATTGGAATGCTTAATTTGGGTAGTGGTTTTTCTGCTACAAGGTGGTTTGGCGGTTTAACCGGCTTTGCCTTTACAGCGAATAAGTGGAGAAAAATAACAACTAAAACAAGGGCAGGGGTTGCGAAATCATGCGTTACGTGACAAAGCCCGTGTTGAAATAGTTTGTAATGTATTTAGTCAATTACATATTTATCTAGATTATGGTCTGATAGTAAATTATTGAGTTCGGTTTTGTCTATGTTTTTATTATTTCTCAAACTTGAGACAATCGACGGGAATTCGTAGCTATCTATTACCTGGCTATTGGTAGAAGAACCTTCAATCAGTTTTTGGGTCTGCTCTTTTGTTAGATCAGAAACATACATCCTAAAATCTTCCGCAACATTGTTTGCAAATTCATAATTTGCAGATTTGATATAAATCTGAATACGCCTACTATTGATTGATGGATGATTATCAAATAATAAATCATTAAAAGCTTCATGTTTAGTAAGTTTGTTTATTCTCTCAAATACCATTTTTTTGAGTTCTGCTATTTTTATAAGATCAGTTAAACCGTATAAATCCTTACTTGGCATATTTCTGACATATCTTTTTATAGTATCTTGAATATTTTTATCGATGAGTGGCCATATGTCATGAACATTTTTGAGAAATGCAACTGCTCTATTTAAGTTCCCATCATCTAAGGCTCTAATTAATTCTGATACTTTTTCTTGGCATGTTGCTTCTGTAATTTCTCTATGTAAGTTACGTATAGCGTTTAATGCTGAACCATAGCGAACCATCTCTTTATAATTGAGATCATTAAAAATCATTTTCTTAAGTAAGACTATTATAAAATTTCTAACAAGTGATTTTCTTGGTTTAGACAGAGGGCCATGATTAAAATGAGAGATGGCGTCCACAGTATTATTAGGGAAATACTCGGAATCAACTTCCTTTAGCAATCTGGCAAGTGCTGACTTGCCTTGCACAGGTTGATGTTTGAGTAAACATTCAACAGCATTACAAATATGATATCTCGCTAATTCAGCGGACGGGCTATAGGATTCTTCTGTCGATACCATTGATGGATGAGCACATCTATTTCTATCATCTTGTAGCCTCTTTAAATCTGTAAACTCAATTATAGAGATCAATTCAAATTTATCTCGTGCAAGTGTAAGCAATTCTTTTTCAATTCGTAATGCCGCAGAAATATCTCCAGATTGGCAAGCTTTTTCAAAAAACTCCGCTTGCTTTTCTGCTTCTTGATCGCCAGTTAAACTTAATTCACGGATTTTCTCCAATAAATCGTACGCAACCGCAATCCAAGTCGCAACTATAGACGCTCGAAATGCACCAGAGTTGTAACAGGCCACAGCTTCTTTAATATAGTTTCTTGCTTTTTGATCACGACATTCAAGAATGAGTTCATCCAAATTATAAAGTTGTTTTCCCATCTGTTTAAATATTATTTTGATTTATGAAGGTGGATGTTTTAAACACACAAAGACTCTGCGTTTGTGCAGCGGGCCGACCAATTCTGAATTTAAGCAAAAAACGCCAACCCGTCTGTACGAAACGCTTGTTACAGAACAATTACGTTGATTCGAGTTCAATTTCAAATATATTTAACCCAACACCATTTACTCCATATTTATCTTTGAAATATCTTATATCTGAAGAGTGTGCTGTCAATATAGATTTGGCTATCCATAACCCAATTCCAATACCTTCCTTAGAAAAATCAGCAGCTGATGGATCTCTGAAAAACTTTTCAAATATTTTTAAGGTATTATCATCAGAAACATACGGCCCAATATTTTTTACGATTATTCTGACAATGGAACTTCGTTGCTCTAGTTTTATTTCGATAGTTGAATGTGGGGATGAATACTTTAAGGCATTATGAATCAATATCAATGGGATAAATTCAATTGATTCATAGCAATAGCAATCCCTTATTTTTGAATCAGCTGTAATATTAATTGTGATGCCTTTTTTCTTATTAGCTAAATGATCAAATAAAATTTTTATTTTCTCAAATAATTTATAGGGATTTATTGGTCTTTTAGTTCCAAACGAAATGCTTTTAGGATTTACAATAATATCAATCATGCCTAACTGTGAAGTAATTAATTCAAGTGAATTAAAAAGATCTTGATAAATCGGATCACTATTAAGCAACTTTTCTTCAAAACTAGACCCTGGTTGTCTGTTGATTAAATCCTGTGTGCAGCTAAAAAATATTGACATGGATGTTTTGAAATCATGAAACATAGAGAAATTCATTTCAATTGTTTCATTTACTGTCCGTTCTAAATGAGCAACAATTACTTCAATTTTATTAATGAATACATCTATGTCAGATACTCGAATTAAGTATTCAGTTCTAACATCCTTTCGACCTTTAGGAACAGACCTGTTTTTTTCGCTAATTAGACCATTTAGTATGATACTAAAGTCATTTATACTGAAATAGTAATTGTCATATCCTTTTGAGCAAACATAAGAACTATAAACTTCTGTAGATCGATTAAATGTAAGGCAATCTTTTTCTTTACATTTCAATGTACAAGTTCGATTTTGGGTTAATTCATTAGAATCATAAAATTCATTATTATATATAAATGGATATTTACTTAGAGCTTTGAATAGTGCAAGGTTCATTACTTAAATATTCTGATAAGAGTATTGCCAATTGAAGATACTTGTTTGACTAAAAATGACGTAGGGTTGTCAGATTCAATTATTTTTGGCCAATTAGGTTGGGTATTATTTCTAATTACTTCTGCAATTTTATTATTAATTTTATTTATCTGTTTAGTTGAATATTTATTATTTTTTAAAATCTGTTCTAAATATCCAAAGTATCTGCTTGGTGTGTACTTAGATAAAATTAAATTATCAATTATACTTTTCATTTTTAAAAAATCACAAGGTTTAGGAATATTTTCGTCTGCTAATTCCCAAAAACGGCTTTTACCTAAGTCAAAACTATGTTGTGAGTGTGCGATAATTATTTGACTTGGATTCGACTTCTTCAAGTTATCTAAAACACCTAAGCCATCGTCAGATGAAATATGAGATGCTACACCTTTTATATCCAGTACGATTAGGTCGTAATATCCTCTTTCAAGTTTTCCATAATCATTAACCTTAGACCATTTTTCAATGTTATAGCCTTCTGATTGGAATATATTTACTGGGAATCCATCTTCATCATCGATAACGAGTATCCTTACCCGCTTTTTTAAATCTTCAAACTCTATTGAACTTTTCATTTCCTCTAGTGAGGGAAACTTATTTTTCCAAAGAAATGACTTATTTGCACCTGTAATCCTGTTATATATTGACTTTGCTAAAAAGTTAATAAAAGAAGCAATTAACAGAGTAATTATACTGATTAGAATTTCATCCATAAAATGATTTTAATGTCGAATTTATTTGAGTTCTATTTGTTTTATTACATATTATTGAACAACCCCAATATACCCTCCCAAGCAATATAAGCAAAGAAAAATCAACCTAAACCACTTCCTAATTGCAATTAAGTACCCAAACAGCAGCTTAAAACATCAAAAGTTAGAAATACTATAAAAACATTGTATAGGACTTCAACTCCTTCCCCCTTTTTGTTTCTGAATTCCCCGGCTGCTAATTTTACAACTGCCCCCCCATCCCTTCAAATTCCCCCACTAATCAGAATATCTGTCTTTACCAGGCGAAACAGTGCTGCAAAATCAGTATCTTTTCCGCCTTCCTGAAGCCGTCAACTTTCTAAATTTCTGATGTTTAAACGCTATTCATTCTGGCTGCTGTTTATTCTGTTTGCCATTTACGTGCTGAGCTTTGTGGACCGGCAGATCGTGGCGGTGCTGGCTCCGCAAATCAGGATGGATCTGGGCCTCACCAATGTGCAGATCGGTCTGCTGTACGGTACCGCCTTCTCCTTTATATATGCCTTCGCCGGTATCCCGATGGGGCGGCTGGCCGATCAGTGGTCGCGGCGTAAAATGATTGCCATTGCGGTGTTTACCTGGAGCCTGGTTACCGTGCTCAGCGGCTTTGCCGCTTCCTTTGCCCTGCTGATTTTTTACCGCCTGATTCTGGGCGTGAGCCAAGCCATGCTGGGGCCCGCCGCCTATGCCCTGCTGGCTGAAACCTTCAGACCGGAAAAACGGGCAAGCGTGTTTTCCGTTTATGCAGCCGGCATTTTTATCGGCATCGGACTCTCCTTCCTTGTTGGGGGTACCGTTGCGCAGTCGGCCGACTGGCAAACGGCCATGAAAGTTGTTGGTCTGCCCGGACTGCTGCTGGCGCCGGTTGCCTGGTTTTTTATCCGGGATGCGCGGGTCAACAAAGTCGTTTCGGGCACCTTCGTTGGGGATACGTTTTCGCACCTGCGGGAGATGCTGGCCAAGCGCACCATTCAGCTGCACCTGCTCGGCTTCGCCATGCTTGCCGCCATCGGCTACACCGTGCTCGCGTTTGTGAGCACCATTTTTGTGGATGTGTTTGAGCGCCCCGATCTGATCCGCCATTACGGCTGGTTTCAGTTTGGCGTTGCGGGCACGGTGATCCTGATGGGTCAGCTGGCCGATTATCTGGCTCTCAAAAAGAAAGCCTGGCGCTTCTGGGCGGGCATCATTCCGGCGGTCGGAGCGGTGCCGCTCTACGGACTCGGGCTTTTCGCGGGCGACGGCTTCACGGCCCTGCTGCTGCTGGGCGGGGCGGTGCTGTTTTCATCGTCCTTCAACGGGGTCGCTGCCGCGCTGATTCAGTTTATGGTGAAGCCCAATCAGCGGGCCCTCGCCGGCGGACTTTACCTCTTTGTGATCAGCATTGCCGGCTTTGGTCTGGGTCCGCCGATTGCGGGCTATCTGATGGATCAGGTTTTCGAGGGTCCGTACGCGGCGTCCTACGCGGTTTTTTCCATCATCGTGGTTTGTGCCATCATTGCCGTTTTCAGCTTTCTTGCCGCGATGCGCACCTACGATCAGGATGCGCTGGATTAGGTTTGGGAGGCCATCACCCTAAAAAAACAAACGCCCCTAAAATGCCCCGTGCCTGATGCCGCCGGTGGAGACAAGCAGCTCATCAAAGCCGAAAAAGGCCATGGCTTCATCCAAAATGAGCAGGCCGCTGAGCACGATATCGGCGCGGCCTTCCATCACGAGGGGGAAGGCGTGCTCCATCTCCCGTGGCGTTCTCGCGGCGGCCCACTCAATCCAGTAGGTGAGGCGGTCGCGGGAAATGCGGGTGCCGTTCAGGGCGGAGGCGCTGTACTCGTGCATGCCGAGCTCCATGAAGGCGAGGGTCGTTACCGTGCCGGCTACGCCCGCCATTACGGGCAAGTGCCCCGCTTCTTTTTCGGCCCTGAGCAGCTGCCTCACCGGCTCCATCTGCTGAAGCGCCCCGGCAACAGCCTTACGGCAGGCCTCAATCTGCGGGACTTCGGGCCGGAAATCGGCATACGGAAAAGCAGCGGCATGATCCTCAGCGGGAGGCTGCAAAAAACGCTCGGTAAAGCGGACACAGCCCGCATCGACCGAGACAAAAGCCTGCGGCTTTCCGGTAAAGTCGAAGCTGCCGAATGCCGCTTCGGTGCTGCCTCCACCGATATCCAAAACGAGGGCGCGGTCCGCTTTTTTGGAAGCCGCCGCAGGCAGCACGCGCAGGGCACCGCGGAAGGTTGCGGCCGCTTCTTCATCGCCTGAAAGCAGGCGGATTTCCCAGCCGGTTTGTGCTTTCACCCGCTCCAGGAATTCCTGCCGGTTGGCGGCATCGCGCACGGCTGAAGTTGCCGTAACAACGGGCGTGAGCGGGACCTCACCCAGACCGTAGCGGTCGAGGGCTACGCCGATGAGCTCGCTGTATTCGCGCAGCACTTTGAGCACGCGCTCCATGCTGTCGGGGTGAAGCGTGCGGTCGCGGTCAACGCCCCGGCCAAGCCGCGGGATGCGCTGTTCCTCCCGAATGATGCGCAGCCGGCCGTCGGGCTGCTCCTCGGCAATGAGCAGCAGCACGGTGTTGGTGCCGATATCGATGGCGGCTTTGAAGGTGCTGTCAGCATTGGTCATCTCGAACGGCTCCCGATGGTGCGTTCAATAAAATCGAAATAGGTTTCGTGCAGCAGCAGGTAGCTCGGCAGGTTGTACCACACGCGGTGATCGCCGGGCGGATAAATGCGGAGCTCGGCATCTTTGCCGGCATTGGTGAGGGCCGTTACCAGCTGCATGGTGTTTTGGAGGTGCACGTTTTCATCCATGGCGGAGTGCACGAGCAGCAGCCGGCCTTCGATATTGCCTACGTGCGTCATCACCGAGCTTTGGATGTAGCCTTCGAGGTTTTCATCCAGAAGCCCCATGTAGCGCTCGGTGTAGATGGTGTCGTAGAGGCGCCAGTCGGTGACCGGTGCCGCCACAATGGCGCTTTGGAACACGCCCGGCTCGAGGCCCATGGTGAGGGCGCTCATGTAGCCGCCGTAGCTGTGACCGTAAATCATCATGCGGTCGCCGTCGATCCACGGGTGCTCTGCTGCCAGCCAGTTCACGGTTTCGGCGAAGTCGCGGGCCTCAAGATGGCCGAGCCGCAGGTAAACACTCTTTTCGAAATCGCGGCCGTAGCCGCCGCTGCCGCGGTTGTTCACGTTGGCCACCACATAGCCCTGCTGCGCCAGAAACTGAATGAAGCCGTTGGCCTCAAATTCGTTGTACACGCCCTGCGCGCTGGGTCCGCCGTAGATGCTGAGCACCAGCGGATAGCTTTTGGTTTCATCAAAATCCGGCGGAAGTACAAGCGAGCCGTCGAGCGGTACGCCTTCAGAAGTCACAAAGCTGAACAGCTGACGCGGGGAATAGGCGAATTCGGTTATAAAATCGAGCACCGCGGCATTGTCCTCGAGCTTCTGAATCATGCGGACCGGCTGCGTGCCCCACAGCTCGACCTGCCGGGGCGTTTCAGTGTTGGAGTAGCGGTCGATGAAGAAGCGTCCGTTGGGGCCCATATCCACGCGGTGCCGGCCGGGCACCTGAGTGATGCGCTCCTTGCCGCTTCCGTCGAATGCGATGCGGTACAGATGCCGCTCCAGCGGCGACACCTCGGTAGAGGTGTAATAAATGAGTTCGTTTTCGGCATCAACCGCGTGTACGAAGGTGACCTGCCAGTCCCCGGAGGTTACCTGCCGGATGAGTTCGCCCTCGTAGCTGAAATGGTAAATGTGCTTCCAGCCGTCGCGGTCAGAAATCCAGAAGAAGGATTCGGTTTCCTGCGGGAAGAAAAAATAGTCGTCAATTCCGGCAAAGAAATCGAACACATCAATCCAGACCTCGCTTTCTTCATGCATCACCCGCTCACCCGCGCCGCTTTTGATATCATATAAATGAAGACCGAGTTCGGTCTGTGCGCGGTTCATGGTCGTAACCGCCAGCCTGCCGGGATCGGCGGTCCAGTAAATGCGCGGCACGTAGCCGTCGCCCAAGTCAAGTTCCATCCAGACCGTTTCGGCGCTGTTCACATCAATTACCCCGATTTCGACGGTCGGGTTGGTGTCGCCCACTTTGGGAAACGGAATTTCGAACCACTCGGGATGCGTACCCTCAAAGTCGGTCGTGCGGAACATCGGCACCTCCCGCTCGTCGGATTTCCAGAAGGCAATGTGGCGGCTGTCGTGCGACCACTTCCAGGCCTGCACCAGCCCGAACTCTTCCTCATAAACCCAGCCAAACCGGCCGTAAAACACGTTTTCCTCATCGCCGAAGGTCAGCTGACGCTCTGTTTTGGTTTCCAGATCGTACACAAACATGTTGCCGTCTTTGTGGTAGGCAAGCAGGGTGCCGTCGGGCGAGAGCTCAGCTGTAAAGGCGCGGGAGGCGACGAGTTCGAGCGACTGATCTTCGAGCGCGTAATAAAAATAGTCAGCCGTGCCGGAGTACCGGTAGATCGGCTCAAAGTTGGTCTGAAAAATGATGTAGCGGGCATCATCAGACCACTGAAACGAGCGGAATGAAAACGGCACCTCGCTGCCGGGAAAAGTGACGGAGGCACCGTCGAAAACGAGCACGTCCTCCCCGCTTGCCGGATCGAAGGTGTAAATCTCACTCAGGCCGGTTTCAGCATTGCGGGTCATGTACGAAAGCCGGTCGCCGTTGGCGATCCAGTTTACCGAACCCGGACCGTTACCCCCTGACAGGTTTCCGGCACTGAACAGCGCCTGCTGTAGCGATTCGTAGCGCTGAAGTTCCTGCGCCTGCGTGTGCTGCGGTACCCAAACCGCCAGCACGAACATTATAACTGAAAGCCGGACGAGGTGATGCATAAGATTATTTTTTTGTGATGAGGATACTGACGAATTAATGTCACTTTACTGCTGAGGACTTAGCGGCCTCAACAAAGGCAATGCTTTCCCGAGTGATGCCGATGGCTTCCTGAAGGACCTCATCCTCAATAATGAGCGGGGGCGCAAGCCTCACGAGGGTGTTGGAATGAAGGGTCCAGCCGAGCAGCAGTCCGTGTTCGAGGCAGCGCTCAACGACTGCGCGGGTGGTGTCAAAATCAGGCAGTACGAGGCCGAGCATAGCGCCCATCCCCCTGATTTCCACAACGCCGGGCACATCAAGACCTTCGCGGATTTGTTTTTCGATGGATGGGGCCCGTTCCCATAGCCGGTGTTCGAGGGTAAACGACAGGGCCGCGTGTCCCGCCGCGCAACTCATGGGGTGTCCGCCGAAAGTCGTGACGTGATTCAGCGGCGGATCGTACATAAAAGCTTCAAAAAGCCGGCTTGATGCAGCAAATCCGCCTACGGGCATACCGCCTCCCATAGCCTTGGCCATACACAGGATATCGGGCACGACCCCGTAATGCTCAAAAGCAAACAGCTTTCCGGTTCGGCCAAAGCCGCTCTGAATTTCATCAAAAATGAGGCAGGCGCCGGTTTCGGTGCAGCGCGCCCGCAGCTTTTGCAGCCAGGGTTTTTGGGACGGGATGATGCCGCCCTCGCCCTGAATCGGCTCAAGGATAACGGCGGCCGTTTGGGAATCAACGGCTTCAAGAACGGCATCATCGTTGAAGTCGAAAAAGTACACATCGGGCAGCAACGGCAGGTAGGGGTCGCGGTACACATCGCGGCCGGTAACGCTCAGCGCGCCGTGCGTATCGCCGTGATAGCTGTTCCGGAAGGCGATGAGTTTGGTACGGCCGGTGTGTTTCTTGGCCAGCTTGAGGGCGCCCTCGTTGGCTTCGGTACCGCTGTTCACAAAATAGATGCGGTCCAGGCTTTCCGGCAGTACCGAGGTCAGCAGCCGTGCGAAATCAGACTGCGGCCGCTGAATAAACTCCCCGTACACCATCACGTGCAGGTGCCGGTCGAGCTGCGCGCGAAGGGCGCTCACGACGGCGGGATGCCGGTGACCCAGGGTGCTGACCGCAATGCCGGAAATGAAATCGGTGTATCTGCGGCCGGTAGTATCGTAGAAAAAAGGTCCCTCAGCGAGGTCAATTTCGATGCCCATGGGCGCGTCGCTTGTAAGGGCAACATGCCGGTAAAAGGCGTCTCTCGCGGAAAGGGTTTGGTTGGGTTGATGCATTGAAAATGCTACGGAGTAGTGGTGTCGAAAAAACGTCATGCTGTCATTTTAGTGACAGCATGACGGGCTATACATTATGGTAAGCGGAACGTTCAGCCGAGCTCTTCGGCGCCGCCCAGGTACGGCTTCAGCACCTCAGGCACCCGAAGCTTGCCGCTCGGCAGCTGATATTCCTCGAGGATAGCGGCCATCACGCGGGGCAGCGCGAGTCCGGAGCCGTTCAGGGTGTGCAGGGTCTCGATACTGCCTTTCTCGTCGCGGTACCGCACCATCATCCTGCGGGCCTGAAAGCCCTCAAAATTGGAGCAGGAGCTCACCTCAAGCCAGCGCTGCTGACCCGGGCTCCACACTTCGAGATCGTACTTCTTGCTCTGCGTGAAGCCCATATCGCCGGTACACATCAGCAGGCGGCGGTAGCTCAGGCCCAGCTGCTGAAGCAGAAATTCGGCGTCTTCGCGCAAGCTTTCGAGCTCATCATAAGAAGTTTCAGGCTTCACAAACTTCACCAGCTCTACCTTATCGAACTGATGCAGGCGGTTGAGTCCGCGCACGTCTTTGCCGTAAGAACCGGCCTCGCGGCGCCAGCAGGGCGTGTAGCAAACGTACTTCACCGGCAGGGATTTGAGCTCGAAAATTTCATCCCGGTGGAAATTACTGACCGGCACCTCAGCGGTCGGAATCATGAAAAAACCATCGCGGGGCACGGTGTACATCATGTCTTCCTTGTCCGGAATCTGCCCCGTACCGCGTGCCGAATCTTCATTCACCATAAAGGGCGCCATCAGCTCTGTGTAGCCGCGCTCCGTAGCGGTGTCGATAAAATAGTTGATGAGGGCACGTTGCAGCCGGGCTGCGGGACCCTTATAGAACGGAAATCCGGCTCCGGTAACCTTCACCCCGCGCTCAAAATCGATCCAGCCGTGCTCGGCGGTGAGTTCCCAGTGCGGTTTCACCCATTCATCGGTACGCAGCTCACCGTGCCGGAACGCTTCCACATTGTCGTTCTCGGTTTTCCCGACGGGCACACTTTCATGCGGGATGTTGGGGATGCGCAGCATCAGCCCGAAACGCTGTTCGCGCAGCATTTTTTCCTTATCCTCGAGTCCTTTAATGGCGCCCTTCATCTCGCCGGTTTCCTGAATGAGGGCCTGCGCTTCGGCTTTCTGCCCTTTGCCCATCAGCTGACCAATCAGCTTTGCTTTGGTGTTGCTCTCACCACGGAGGCTGTCAAGCTCCTTCACCGCATCGCGCCAGTTTTTATCGGTTTCCAGCAGGGTATCCACAAGGCTGGTATCGGTTTCGCCCTTGTTGAGCATGGCCGTTTTCACAAGTTCCGGCTGCTCCTTAATCACAGAAATATCTAACATTTGGAAAGAATTATAATCGGGTTCTAATAATTTTGGGATTGAATTTCAGCTGTAAAAATACGGAATCCTGCTGCCACACGGGTGTATGGATTTTGGGTGTTTCGATGGATGGCTTCAGATGCCTGAGGCGGCTCAAAGCTGACCCAGCTCCTTTTTGAGCTCAATCAGAAACATCATGGCATGGATCGGGGTCATGCTGTTGAGGTCGGCCTGCGCAATTTTCTCCTTCAGTTTTTCGGCAAGAGGGTCGGGAGCCCCGGCGAATAAATCGTACTGCGGCAGCGCTGGCTGTTTCGGGATTTTTTTAGAGAGGGATTCGGCAGCCTTTTTCTTCGCCCCGGCAGCTGAGGTGCCGGATGGCAGTACTCCGTTTGATGACACCGACTCGTCACCATCCTCAACTTCAGTAAGCTGACCGTTTTTGTTGGTGATGTCGAGGCTGTGCTGCTCCAGGTTATGCAGGATTTCCCGCGCCCGCTCGATGACAACTTTTGGCAGACCCGCCATGCCGGCGACCTGTATCCCGTAGCTGTGATCGGCCCCGCCGCGGATCAGCTTCCGCATAAAAATCACTTTGCCTTCGTGCTCCTTCACCTGCACGTTGAAATTCACGATGCGGTCGTACATGCTTTCCAGCTCGTTCAGCTCGTGATAGTGCGTCGCAAACAGGGTTCGGGCCGCAACCTTCGGCTGATTGTGCAGGTACTCGGCCAGCGACCACGCAATGCTGAGTCCGTCGAAGGTGCTTGTTCCACGCCCGACTTCATCCAGTAAAATCAAGGATTTATCGGTCGCATTATTGAGGATGTTTGCAGCCTCGTTCATCTCCACGAGGAAGGTACTCTCCCCTGCTGCGAGATTGTCGGAAGCCCCAACACGGGTGAAGATTTTATCAACAAGGCCGATCCGGGCTTCGCGGGCAGGCACGTAGCAGCCCACCTGCGCCATCAGCACAATGAGGCCGGTCTGCCGCAAAATGATGCTCTTACCGGCCATGTTGGGCCCGGTGATGATCATCAGCTGCTCGGTTTCGGTGTCCAGAAAAATATCGTTCGGGATGAAGGGCTCGCCAAGCGGCAGGGAGCGCTCCACAACCGGATGCCGCCCGGCTTTGATGTCAATCACCGAAGAGTCATCCACCTGCGGCTTCACATAGTTGAACAGGAAGGCCGTTTCGGCCAGGCTTTGCAGGCAGTCGATGGCCGCAACGGAGGCGGCGTTCTGCTGAATCTGCCCGGCATACTCGGCCACGTGCATCCGCAGCTCGTTAAACAGCTCAAACTCCAGGGTTGAGATGCGCTCTTCGGCGCTGAGCACCTTTTCCTCAATTTCCTTGAGCTCCGGTGTGATGTAGCGCTCGGCGTTAACGAGCGTCTGTTTCCGGATGAAAGTGTTCGGCACCTTGCTCTGATGGACTTTCGTCACTTCAATATAATACCCGAAAACCTTGTTGTAGCCCAGTTTAAGCGAGTTGATGCCGGTTTCCTGCACCAGCTTTTTCTGAATATCGGCGATGTAGCGCTTGCCGTTTCGGGCGATGTCGCGGATTTCCTGCAGCTCGGGCGAGTAGCTTTCGCGGATGATGCCGCCGTCGCGCAGCCCCGCCGGCGGGTCGTCCACAATGGCTTCCCTGATGCGCTCCTGCAGCTCAATCAGCCCCGAGAGACCGTCCCGCAGGGCCACCACAAGCGCCGATTCCTGATTCTGAAGCAGCATTTTAACCGGAATGATGCGCTCAAGCGACAAACGCAGCTGCGTGAGGTCGCGGGCATTGGCCCGGCCTGCCGAAATGCGCGAGATGAGGCGTTCGAGGTCGCCAATCTGCTCCAGCTCGTCCCGCAGGCTGCTGCGGATTTCGTGCGCCGTGTACAGAGCCTCAACGGCATCGAGACGGCGGCGGATGTCGCGCAGGTTTTTGAGCGGACGCATGATCCACTTGCGCAGCTCGCGGGCGCCCATGGCCGTCTGCGTTTCATCGAGTATGGAAATCAGGGTGCCTTCCGTGCCCCCCTGCTGAAGCGAAGCCGTAAGCTCGAGGTTGCGCTTGGTTGATGCATCAAGCATCATAAAATGCGTGTTCTCAAAGGCGTAAATCCGCCTGATGTGTCCGAGCGAGGCCTTCTGATTTTCCTTAATGTAGTGCAGCAGCGCCCCTGCCGCTACCTGCGCAATGTTCAGCTCTTCTACGCCGAACCCCTTCAGGGAATGCGTCTTAAAATGATCGAGCAGCAGCTGATAGCAGTAATCGAGTTCAAAAATCCAGTCCTCCTGAAACGTGAGCATGTAGCCGTCGAGGGCCGGAGGCACATCACCCTTTAATTT
This sequence comes from Cyclonatronum sp., assembly GCF_022565315.1. Lineage (NCBI taxonomy): Bacteria > Pseudomonadati > Balneolota > Balneolia > Balneolales > Cyclonatronaceae > Cyclonatronum > Cyclonatronum sp. Next base: position 17,784 of record NZ_JAIUMX010000008.1, read on the forward strand.
TTTGCTGACCAGAATTTCAGCGGGTGCGAACAAGGTGAGGAAGCTTTTAAGCTCGCGGGCATCAAGCTGTGTGAGGGCAAACTCCCCGGTCGATACATCCGAAAAAGCTACGCCGGCGGTGCTGCCGCTCCAGTGCACGGCGAAGGCGTAGTTGTTTTGCTTGTGTTCCAGCAGCTTTTCGTTCAGGGTTACGCCGGGAGTCACGACTTCGGTTACTTCGCGGTCAACGATCTTTCTTTTGGCCGCTTTGGCTTCTGCGGGGTCCTCGGTCTGATCGCACACGGCAACGCGGTGTCCACGCTTCACAAGGCGCGGCAGATAGGTGTCGAGGGAGTGATGCGGGAAACCGGCAAGCGGGGTCTGATCACCGCCGTTGTTGCGCTTGGTGAGGGTGATGCCGAGTTCTTTGCTGATGGTAACCGCATCCTCTGCAAACGTTTCGTAGAAATCACCTACCCGAAACAGAAGCACCGTACCCGGATATTTGGCCTTAATGTCATTGTACTGCCGCATGAGCGGCGTCTCACCTTTGGATGGCTTCATTCGGAAACAAGTGCTGCATTAAATTGAGAATTCGTTAGCCTTCAAGTATAACAATTGCCTGAGAGGCTTCAAAACACACATTCGCTTGGGGAAGCTGTGTTTCGGGCAAAATGCAGCACAAATAGGGCAATCCTGCCGTGTACTACATGTAAAGATACGGCTTCCAGCTATCTTCAATCCGCCCGCCATAATCGCGGAGAAAAACGATGTGGCTTGGCCGGTAGGGTTTGCTGAGCAGCGGCATCTGCGCTTCGCGCGGGGTACGGTTGCCTTTTTTGTTGTTGCAGCGGTTGCAGGCGGTTACGAGGTTTTCCCAGGAGTCATCGCCTCCCCTGCTGCGCGGGATGATGTGATCGATGGTGAGGTCGCGGGTACTGCCGCAATACTGACACTTGTTGCCGTCGCGCTTGAGCACGTTTTTCCGGGAAAGCACGATAAAGCGAAACGGCACCCGCGCGTATTTTTTGAGCCTGATTACCGAAGGGTACTGATAATCGGACATCACCGTGCGGATGGAGCGGTCGGGGTAGTCATGGATCAGCTCAGCCTTATCCAAAAAAAGGAGCATGAGCGATTTCCGCACATCAACCACATTCAGGGGCTGATAGTCCTGATTCAGGATTAACACATTAACGTCAAACATTTTGTGCTGAGTTAGTTGGCAATTATGTACTTCCGGTAAAGCCCGGGCGCTGAATACCGGCAACAGCGCCTGACAGGCGCTCATTAAACACGAAGCCGGACGTTTTTCGTTTATCGGGATCAATCAGCTCCATGCGCACATCCCCCGAGGCATGCAGCAGAACGCCGCCGCCGAGGTACAGGCCTACGTGCACAATCCGGGTTCCGTCGAAGCTGAAATATATAAGGTCGCCCGTTAAGGCATCTTTAAGATTCCGGCTCAAAACCGGGTACGCTTTAATCTGCTGTGAAGCATCCCTGGGAAACGGAATGCCGAAGAGGAAACCGAGCTGTTGTACGAGTCCGCTGCAGTCGATACCGAAATCGGACCGCCCGCCCCACAGGTACGGGATGCCGAGAAACCCCTTCGCTGCTCCCAAAAGGTCCGGCGGCAAATCCGCCCCCTGCCTTATAATTTCATAGCTGCCAAACGGAAAGCAGAGACGCCCGTTTTCTTCGGCCGGCAGCAAGGCCCCGACGGGCACGCGCAGCTGATTTCCGTTTGCCTGCTCAAGCAGCATCCCGGCTCTGCGGCTTCTTTTCCAGCCGCTGAATCCGGCTTCATCATCCTGATAAACGTATGCCTGCGCCACGCTCACCCAGCCTTCGTAGCCGTCGTGCAGGGCCCTCACCTTAAGCCAGCGCCCGCTGCTGTCACGCTCCAGCAAAACGGCCCATTCCCCGAGCAGCAGCTCGTTCACCATTTCAGCAGCGTCTGATGCTGCCGCCCGCTGAGGCGCCGTTGCAGCGGATATGATTACAAGGTTTTGGAGGTTCGGGCTGTTTATCATTTTTTTTATATGTGATGAGTTCCTTTTCCGGGTTGACTGAATTAAACAAACCACAGCCTTAAAACCAAATACGGATAAAACGCCTCTTTCCTTAGGATGCTGATCACGACTAAACCATACATCTAACATGTTACTATAGTGGAAAGGGGAACAACTGATTCTGATAAATTTATGCCGTTTCGGACTATCATTTGGGCTGATAAAATTCTTATTTTTATATGCTGTTCAGCAATGTATCCAAACAAAAATTTCTGAGACCAGCTCTTATTCAATATTTGACTGATTCAACTGTTAAAAGGCCATTCGGAATATTTCAATCGGGCTTCATTTATGAGTTTCCGGGAGGTCCGATCAAAAATTAAGACCGTTCGGAAATACGGCACTCTCCTTTTATTTGAGACTGCCGAACCCCTGTTCCGAACCTCTGGAGGCCCGTTTTTTTTCCTTCCTCAATTTATCTTTACAAAAATGCCATATAAAAAAGACACATACAGCACGCTGTATTACAAAGAACCAGGTCCCAAACTGGATAAAGAAAGTCCCTTTGAGTCGATGATGGAGCGGTTTCGCTTTGCAGCGGAGCTTCTCGACCTTGACGAAGGTACCTTCAAATATTTGTCTAACCCGGTAAAGCAGGTTACTGTCTCTATTCCTGTGGAAATGGATAACGGTAAGCTTGAAGTGTTTGAAGGCTACCGCGTTATTCACGACAACGTACTCGGCCCAAGCAAAGGCGGCCTGCGTTTTGCGCCTGATGTTAACATTGATGAAGTGAAGGCGCTTGCATCCTGGATGACCTGGAAGTGCGCGGTTGTGAACGTTCCTTTTGGCGGGGCCAAAGGCGGCGTACGCTGCAACCCCCGTGAGATGAGCGCCCGCGAGCTTGAGCGGCTTACACGCCGTTTCACCGCGAGTATGCTGGAAGTTTTCGGCCCGGATGAAGACATCCCCGCACCTGACATGGGTACCAACGAGCACACCATGGCCTGGATCATGGATACCTACTCCATGCACGCCCGCAAAACCGTAACCGCGGTCGTTACCGGTAAGCCACCGATTATCGGCGGTTCACTTGGCCGCCGGGAAGCGACCGGCCGCGGCGTTGTTACCGTAACACTCGCTGCCATGAGCAAGCTCGGCATCTCGCCCGTAAACTCCAAAGTTGTGGTTCAGGGCTTCGGGAACGTGGGCTCCATTTCAGCCAAGCTGATGTACGAACAGGGCGCTCGTGTGGTCGGGATATCCGACGTAAGCGGCGGCTACTTCAATCCGGAAGGCATCGACATCCCGGCTGCCATCGAATATTCGGCTGCGAACAAATTTTCCCTGGAAGGTTTTGCCGGCGCTGAGCCCATCAGCAATGAAGCCCTGCTCGAACTTGAGTGCGACGTGCTCATTCCGGCTGCCAAGGAAGATCAGATCAGCAAGGTGAACGCTCCGAACATCAAGGCAAAAATTATTGCTGAGGGTGCAAACGGGCCGATTACTGCCAGCGCAGATGACATACTCGAGGAGAAAGGCGTTCTGGTAATTCCTGATATTCTTGCAAATGCGGGCGGTGTAACCGTATCGTACTTCGAGTGGGTACAGGACCGTCAGGGCTATTTCTGGACGGAAGAGCGCGTTAACCGCCGCCTTAACCGCATGATGCGCAACGCATTCCAGCTCATTTTTGATGTGAAGGAAGAGTACAACATCACCCTGCGTCAGGCGGCCTATGTGTATGCGATCAAGAAGGTAGCCGATACCCTAAAGCTGCGCGGAATTTACGCCTGATAATATTTTCTGATCAGGTTTTGTTTATTAAAAAAAGGGATGAATTTATTCATCCCTTTTTTTTAGCTTTAAACTGCTTCAAGTACCTGCTTACAGACAACAGCCAAATAATTTATCTGTCTCCAATGGCCCCTTCCAGTTTATCATTTACCTTTGAATCTGATTTCGCAGAGCTTGACCGCCTTCCGGAAGTAATTAATGCTATCATAAATCATTTTACTGTGAATGAGGACTTTGAAGCAATTCTAATGCTTGCTGTTTCTGAAGGGGTTACCAATGCTATCAAACACGGCAACAAGTTTGACAGAAACAAAAAAGCATACATGCACTGTGAGATTACGGAAAACCGAACACTGATTATCAAAATTGAAGATGAAGGCAGCGGTTTTAATCCTGACACCATTCCTGACCCGCTTGCTGAGGAGAACCTGCTTAAGCCCAGCGGGCGGGGCGTTTATTTAATGAATCAGGCTGCAAATGTTAGCTACAACGATAAGGGGAATATTCTGATACTGACCTTAGACATAAGCAAATCGCCTCTGTAGGCTGCTGAGTAAGCCGGTAATTTATAAAGATAAATTTTTCAGCTGAGGGCGAACCGTTTTCCGCTTTTGGCTTTCACGCAGCCAAGCATTTCAAGCTCAAGCAGCGCAACAAGCAGGATGTGCCCGGGCTTTTCGAGCTTTTCGGCAAGGTCATCAATCTGATGCTCGCCTGTTTCAAGAACCTCACAAACCGCTTTCAGGTCATCCCGCTGTGATACTTCCTTTAGGGTCCTCCATTTTGGTGTTGCCGGAGATTTTTGGGGCAGGATTGCTGCCGGTTTGGGTTCTTCAACCGGAAACAGACCCGGCTGATTTTGTGGTGCCGTATTTGCTTTTATGATTCCTGCCGGAAGATTTATTTCTTCAACAATATCAGTGAGGCACATGGTGAGCTTGGCATGCCCTTTTTTGATGAGGGTATTGCCGCCGGAGCCGGCTTCATTGGTAATATCGTGCGGAATCGCAAATACTTCACGCCCCTGATCGAGGGCCGCATAGGCAGTGATCATGCTGCCACCGGTTGTTGCAGACTCTACCACAAGCACACCGGTACTGAGCCCGCTCACCACGCGGTTGCGCACCGGAAAGTTTTCCCGGTCCGGTTTGGTGCCGGGGGCAAATTCCGAAATTACAGCGCCGCCGGAGGCCACAATCTTTTCAGTGAGTGCGCGGTTTGCTGAGGGGTAAATCCGGTCGATACCGGAGCCAAGTACGGCTACCGTAAGCCCGCCGGCCTCAACGGCCGCAGCATGAGCCAGGGTGTCGATTCCATAAGCGAGCCCGCTGATAACACTCAGACCCGAACGGGCAATATCTCCTGAGAACTGCTGTGCCCGCGCCCTGCCATAGGGGCCGGGCTTACGCGTGCCGATTACCGCAATGCCAGGCACAGACAAAGCTGCTGCATCACCCCTGCCCCAAAGCAGCAACGGCGGGTCGAAAATATGGCGCAGCCTGTGCGGGTAGCGCTCATCATCGAGGGAGAGCAGCCAAACATCCGTGTTGTCGGTCACTTTCAGGATGCGGTCCACTTCCTGCCAGGCCTTAAAACGGCCGATAGCTGCGGCTGTAGCCTTGCCCAGACCGGGAATCTGCATCAGCGAAGCGGCATCGGCCCGGAACACCTCATCCAGATCCGGAAAGGCCTGCATCAGCCTCATAATTCGTGAAGCGCCCAGCCCCGGAACCAGGCTCAGGCCAATCAGATTTCGAATCTGCTTCTCATTCATCACCTGAATCATTTGGCATGAGTTTCCAGATCATCTCTTTGAGCACATCAAGATTGTGGCCTGCGGCACCGGAAATACAAACGTAGGGGATATCAAGATCCGGCTCTTCAGGCAGTTCAAACCCGGGATGGAGATCCATTTTGGTGATGGCCAGCAGCCGCGGTTTCTCAAGCAGGTCGGCCCGGTACTGCCGTAGTTCTTCGAGCAGAATGTTGTATTCGGCTTCAATATCAGTGTTGGCAGCTACTACAAAAAGCAGTGCACGGTTACGCTCTATATGCCGCAGGAAACGAAGCCCCAGGCCCTTACCCTGATGGGCTTCCTCAATAATCCCGGGAATATCAGCCATCACAAAACTGCGATAATCCGGCAGCTGAACCACGCCCAAATTGGGTTCGAGCGTTGTAAAAGGGTAATCAGCAATCTTGGGCCGTGCTGCTGAGACAACAGAAAGCAGCGTGCTTTTACCCGCATTTGGGAAACCCACAAGGCCTACATCGGCAATAAGTTTTAATTCAATTTCCACTACAATTTCTTCACCAGGCTCACCCGGCTGAGAATACCGCGGACTTTGGTTGGTAGAGCTTTTGAAATGTGTGTTACCGAGCCCGCCTTTGCCACCCTGCGCGACAAGCAGTTCCTGCCCGTCTTCAGTTACCTCACCGAGCAGCCGGCGGGTTTCAGATTCATAGGCAATAGTACCAAGCGGAACAGGTAAAATGAGGTCTTCCCCGCTTTTGCCAGTCATTTGCTGCTTACTACCGGGGTTTCCGTGCGGTGCTCTGATAAATTTTTTATACCGCAGGTCAAGCAGGGTATTCATGTTGGCATTGCCTTTGAGAATTATGTGGGCGCCACGGCCTCCGTCTCCCCCGTCAGGACCGCCTTTGGGAATGTATTTTTCTCTTCTGAAGTGAGCCGATCCTGCACCGCCGTTTCCGGCCTTCAGGTAAATTTTTGCGTAGTCCGCAAATCGCATAGTAATCCGGATTGAACTGACGTACACTTAATAAGAAAAAGCGTGCCGCCGGTTATTTGAAAAAGAAAAGCCAATGCAGCAGGTACATTGGCTGATAAAAACCAAAAAACGAGTAATTAATCCTGCAATGGCTGCTCGTATTTCTTATTTAGTACATTCAGCAGTTTGGCAAGCCTGCTTTTGAGCTGAGTGCGGGGTACAATAAAATCCAGAAAGCCGTGCTCGAGCAGATATTCAGCAGTCTGAAAGCCTTCTGGAAGGTCGCGGCCAATGGTTTGGCGAATTACCCTCGGGCCGGCAAACCCAATGAGGGCTCCGGGCTCACCAAGGTTAAAATCTCCAAGCATAGCATAGCTTGCGGTTACGCCGCCGGTCGTAGGGTTGGTCATCAGGCTGATAAACGGAACACCGGCTTCTGAAAGTTGAGCGAGTTTAGCAGAGGTTTTAGCAAGCTGCATCAGAGAGAGAACGCCCTCCATCATACGTGCCCCGCCTGACTGCGAAATAATAAGCAGCGGAATTTTGTGTTCGCGGGCATAATCAATGGCGCGGGCAATTTTTTCGCCTACTACCGAACCCATACTTCCACCTATAAAGCGGAAATCCATACAGGCAACAACCATATCGTTACGGCGCGACTTTCCGACAGCTACCCTGGCAGCGTCTTCAAGGCCTGTTTTTTTCTGCATTTCTTTGAGGCGGTCTGCGTACGGTTTCCGGTCGGTAAAAGACAAAGGATCAGCCGAAACAATACCCGGGAACAACTCTGTGTACTCCTGACTGTCGAAAAGCAGGTCGAAATAACCTTTGCTATCCATCGAAAAATGATAACCGCTTACGGGGCATACCCAGGCATTTTCCTCAAGCTCCCTTCGGTGAACCGTTTCACCGGTAACGGGCACTTTAACCCAAACTCCTTCGGGCATATCCTTGGGAGTTTCAGTTACAATATTGGATCCCTTACGCTTAAACCAACTCATAGGTATTCAGTTTAATGATCTGTTATAAAAATAAATATTTGGAATGGCACGGAATTCAGAATAAATATCAGCCTGCCAAAATACAAAGAAGAAATCAGGTTTCCACAATTTAAGCAACTGCAGATCAGGCTTCCTCTTCCAGGCCGTAAAGAGGTTCAAAAAACTGCGGGTCTTCGGTTTTAACCCAGGCTGAATATACAGGATTGAGCACCATTTCGATTAAACTCTCAGCCCGGAGCGCATCCTCATTCTCAAGCTGTATAATTTTATACCCGGCAAGTGCGTCAGCTGAAAGGCGCCCGATGCCGGTACCTGCTACGATATCTCCTTGCTCAAACATACCTTCAATAGAAGCAAGCCCGCGCACCGATGCATTGCATATCGGCTGCAGCCCGGTCTGAGGATTTAGCAGGAAGGTCTGATGGTATAAGTGCGTTCTCCTTGCATTAAGAACTGCGTGCAGCCGCTTGCTTCTTCCGTCTTTGAGGCTCATCAGCCGGCTCACTGCAATTGATGCCAGTGTATCAGCTGCGAAAAGCGGCGTATTTCCTGAAAAAAGCATCCCCTTAACTGCACTTGAAGCAATTCGGAGCCCGGTATAAGAGCCAGGCCCGCCCGAAACAACAATTGCATCAAGCTGATGAACTTGCAGTCCGGCATGCTCAAGCAGTTCCTGTACAAACAAAAAAGTGTGTTCGGAATGAATGCCTGTGCCAACTGCAGAGCGGCTGGTTATTTTGTCGCCCGTCTTCAGGGCAACAGAGCAAACCGGCGTGGAGGTTTCTAAAGCTAAAACAGCGTGCATGAATTTAAATTTTTAGCTTAAAATACAATCCTGTGTCGTAATCCGGAACCTCAAAAATAGGAATACGTCTGTTTAACGCTGTTCCCTGAACCTCTTAAAATGTATGAAAACAAGCACCTTTGTGCTATTTTTATCATTACAAAGCTTTTATTGTGAACCACTGCCTTCAAAGAATACATCCGCCTGCAGCTTGTGTAATCAGACGTTAAATGCAGTTAACTCGGCCTTATACATGATGAATAATCATCTGAAAATGAGTTATTTAAGGCTGAACGCAAACATCTCTTATCCATGCACACGGCATTTTCCATAAAGCTATTATTATCAGTATTTTTACTTTCCTGTACGGGAAACGAGCATACCGCTGTGCTCAGTGGAACTGTGAGCAACCCGGGGTCTGATACTATTTCACTTGAAATTGAGCGGCTTCATTATAAATTCAGTGATCCTGTAATTGTTGAAACTCCGGTCCATGAAAATGGTTCTTTCCGTTTTGAAGTTCAGCTGAGTGAACCCGCAAACTTCCTTCTCATATATAACAACGGTACATTTCCGGTATATCTTGCACCGGGCGAACATACGCAGCTGACCTTCAACCATGCTCATTTTCCGGGAAGCATTCGCGTAAGCGGCTACGCGAGGCAGCATTATCAGTCTCTGCTCACTTTTTTGTCGGAAACGGAAGCACTATCAAGGCATAAAGTGCGGGAGCGGCAAAAGTTCCTGCGAAATCAGCCTAACGAGTACCTGAATACGCACCGGAATAAAATTTCAAGTGCAAAAGAATTTCTTGGTGAAACACCTTTTAGCTATCTGATTCACAGATATACAGGTGAATACCTTGTAGGAAGGCTTCAGGAAATAAGGCTTCGCAAAAATGAACCCGGCATAAACCTTGAGCTCGCGCGGCTTTCGGTAATCAGAGAAGCCAGAATACAGCGTTTTTTTAGCTATGAAAGTCAGCTCGCCCAAAGAGCGGGCATCCGTGATTTTGCGAATGAATGGATACAGACTTTTGATTTCAGAGATAATCCGGAAACACGTTCGGAAAACGCACAAAATCAGGTACTGACGGTTGCTGAAGAAGTGCGGCGCACACGCTGGCAGCTGCTGGAGTACACAACTGACGAACGTGCAATGCGACATGCAATCATGTACCTCATTGCTGAAGAGATGGGTGATTTTGATTATGAAGCTGGTGCAGCATTACTCAGCACCTTTGAATATGAACTCAAAAAAGAACCGGCTTATTTTGAGTTTTTATCAGAACTAAAAAATGAAATCAGTAAAACGCAGCCCGGTATGCCCGCTATACCCTTCACGCTTCAAACAGCAGACGGTAAAACAGTAACACTTGAAGACCTGCAGGGCAGATACGTACTGCTTGACTTTTGGGCGAGCTGGTGTCAGCCGTGTATTCAGGAAATTCCATACATGACTGAAATTTACGAGGCCTATGATGCCTCTGATTTTGAAATTGTTTCCGTATCGCTTGATGAAAACTTTCAGGCCTGGCAAAACATGCTTAACCGTTTTGAGAAGCCATGGATTCATAGCTTTGACGGAACCGGTTTTAATCAGGCTACTTTCCGCAGCTACAGAGCAGGCGGAATCCCGTTCTATGTACTCATCAGCCGTGACGGAACGATCCTTCGCAACAATGATTTCCGACCTTCTGTTGATTTGTTTACTATTCTTGAGGAGTTGGTCTATTCCGATCTTGACCATACCTATGCCGGGCAACGATAATCACACTTTCAGATGCCGTACCTTCATTTGTTAATTAAAAGGTACCGGCTTATATTGCTTGGGGTTAAATAAAAAACCGTGGACATAAACCTGCTTTAGACTGCGGGTATATAAACTGATTGATTCACCTTGAAAAATCTTTATTATTACGACCCGCAACAATGTGAATTCGTTGTTGTGGAGTATTCAAAGAAAGACAAAATCCTGCACACCTTAACAACAAGCCTGCTTATCGGTATTGTTGTTGCGGGTTTTTTTATAACCTCACTGGTATATCTTTCCGGATCGCCTGCGGAGCTTGCCTTAAAAGCTGAAAATCGGGTATTACTGAATCAGCATCTTCAGCATCAGAACCTTATTTCACAGCTTTCTGAAAGCCTCCACGACATCTCACGCCGTGATAATGAAGTTTATCGCACCGTTTTGGGTATGGAACCCATAGATGAGCAGCAACGCAGAGCCGGGGCCGGTGGTGCTGATTTGTTTGTTTCTTTTGAAGGCCTTGCTCCCTCAACAACTGCCCTTCTCAGGCAAACATCGTCTGAACTTGAAAATATTGAACAGCGTCTGCAAATTCAGCAGTACAGCTTCGACGAAGTTCGTGAGTTCTATAATCGGAACAGTCAAAAAATGCGTCATCTTCCCATTTTGCGGCCGATTGACAGCATCATACTCAGCGGATACGGTATGCGGACCCATCCTGTTTTGGGCGTTCGGCGTATGCACGAGGGTCTGGATTTCAGAGCGAGTATCGGCACACCGATTTATGCCCCGGGTGATGGTGTAATAAGATACGCTGCAAACCGCGCAGGTGGCTACGGCCTTACGATAGATATTGATCACGGGCACGGATATTTAACGAGATACGCACATTTATCTGCCATTGCAGACGGAATCCGTGTAGGCCGCCGCGTTCAGCGCGGTGAAAGAATCGGATACACAGGCAGATCAGGCGTCGTTTCAGGCCCTCATCTTCATTATGAAATCCATAAAAACGGCCGCCCCGTTGATCCTTTAAATTACCTGTTTGCTGATCTCACACCTCAGGAATATCAGCTGTTTACCCGAATACACCGTGCACAACAACGCGGTTTACTCGAATAAGGTCTCTGTACCGATTTATATCGATAGGATAAAATTAAAAAGGCGCTGTTTCTAAAAGAAACAGCGCCTTTTTAATTTTTCCGTCAAAACAGGGCATTCCCTCTTCCCCTTTTCACTTAGACAGTCGAGACTCCAGAAACTTTTTTTCAATTACGTCAGCATTTTTTACCGTCAATTTCAGCCAGTTATTCCACAACTCTTCTTTCTCACACGGACTCAGGCCAAATTGCTGCATTGTTTTTTCTGAATGCAGCCTTAATGTAGTATGGTAAAGCGTTAAGGCTACTGATACAGATACGTTCAGGCTTTCAGAAAACCCAAACATTGGAATTTTGAGCTTGTAGTCGGCCATTGCCGATGCTTTTTCAGAAACGCCTTCTTTTTCCGTTCCGAACAAAAAAGCAACGGGCTCCCGAAGGGGTAACTCTGACAGCAAGGTATCAGCGTCCGGAGTCATTACAGCAATTTTATACCCTCTTCGCTTTACTTCAGCAAGACAGGCATCTGTACCTCCATTCTCGCTGTTATAATTGCTGATCGTAAGCCACTGATGTGCCTTACGTGTTACCCCCGCTCTGATCTGAAACTGATAGCGGTCTTCAATATAAAAGACGTCCTGTACGCCAAAACAATCGCAGCTGCGCAAAACTGCAGATGCGTTCTGCGGCTGATAGATATCCTCAAGAATAACGGTAAGAAAGCGTGTTCGTTTGTCAAGAACTTCATGCATTCGTTTAGCCCTTTCGGGGGTGACAAACTGCTCTAAATGCTCACTTAACTGCTTCTGCAAGTTGGAAATACCCGCCATTATCCGCAAGTTTTACTGGGAACTGTCGGGTTCCATGAGCTTAAATCCTTGATTTCGGACCGTTACAATGTAGGGCGTCTGATCAATGGCACTTATTTTTTTTCGTATATAGCTGATATATACATTAACATGATTGGTTTCTTTTCGGTCGCCATCAGGCCATACATAATCAGACAACTCATCAAAGCTCACGATTCGATTACAGTTTTTGAACAAGAATGCCATGATATCGAATTCGTTGTTGGTAAGGCTAACATCCTGCCCCTTCACCCTGAATGTTCTGGCAACAAGATCGAGCCTGAGATCACCGCATGAGAAGCTTTGATCAGGGCTTTGCTGCTTGCTTCTGCGGATGAGAGCGTTAACTCTGGCAAGCAGCTCCTGTACCTGAAATGGTTTTTCGATATAGTCATCAGCACCGTAATTCAGGCCTGAAACTTTTGTGTCAAGCTCCCCAAATGCTGATAAAATAAGAATTGGAGTGTTATTTCTGTGGTTTCTGACACTGCGACATACCTCAAGCCCATCAATTTCAGGCAGGCCTATATCAAGAATTATGCAATCATATTCTTTAGACAGAGCGAGCTGAAGCCCCTGTGTTCCGGTTTCAGCAAAATCAGTCTCAAAATTTTGCTTTTGCAATACAAGCCGAACCAACTTTGCGATATCTCTGTCATCTTCAACGACTAAGATTTTCATTTTTGTTTAATTCCAAATGGTTAAGGTTTGTACTCACTGCACAGAAGCCGGGTCATCAGCTTTGAACTCAGAAATAATATCATATCCTATTTCGGAAAGAATGCTGATAATGACATCGTTTATGTCATCATTCATCTTATGATCACCTTCCAGTTCAAGGAACCGGGTAGGTACCCCCTGCTCTTCTAAAATTTTCAAGGATTCACGCTGTGAATCAACCGGTACGGTTTTATCATCTTTCCCGTGAAGCGCAATAACGTTCATATGCATACATTTCCGCAGTCTTTTCTCGGAAAAGGATTCTGCCTTCACGCGGCCGCCTATCATGATCAGATCGTTGGTATGCTTCCACCTGCTTAAGGCAAAGTATCCCGCCTGATAAGCACCCATTGAGTACCCGATGATGCAAAGTCTGTTCACATGCAGCCGAAGCGTAACAGTATCAATTATCGACTGAATAAATTCTGAAGTGTACTCAAGGGATTTTATAAACGAACCCTGTTTTCCGTTATACAGATACCAGCCAAATCCCCACTTTCCGCGATGCTGTATTTTCCGAAAATCCGGATACGGACCCTGAATAAACAAATGATAGGCTTCTACAGCCTGCAGGGCTTTCATTTTTTTCTCAAAAGACTCAATATTTTGCCCTGAACCATGCAGATACACAATTAGTGGCTTTGGGCGGTTTTCTCCTGTATGAAACAGTTTATAAGGCACTTCAACCTTAAACGAGGTTTTCCCGGAGCTAAGAACTTCCATACAAAAATTAAATTTTTCAGGCTTTTAGTGGCTTTTGAATTAAAACACTTCTGCTTTTCCTTCATCATACTTATAAGGTATAATATACTGCTTAAAGCGAATAAATGCCTTGTATGATGCTGATTGAACTTAAAAAGCACGCTTAATTGAACCTAAAAAGAAAGCCCGGCATTTTAATCCAGGCTTATTCTCTGTAATATCAATAGTTTATTTTAAATCAGAATCTCATAAAGCCAGAACGGGACCGGCTTTTTCTTCATGTTTCCGGTATTCAATATTACCAAGGAGTGTTTCTGCATTCGGCACCGTGCTTAAAAGCTCATCTTCAAGCATATCCGCGAAGCTGCGCATATACAGAACGACATCTTCACGGTTTTTATGATTCATAACTTTCCTGCGTTCCAGAGGAATCCGAACAAGCACACGCTGATCCGACAGACGCTCGATATGCACAATATCCTGCCGGGTTAACCCAAGCTCAAGCATTGTTTCAATTATATGATCGATAGTATATCCCGTTGATGTACAATGTTCAACAGATTGTGTGCTCCAGTCACCCGCTTTGAGCAGTGCCATTTCATGGATTTCAGCTGGTGAAAGCCGGGTAATGGTCTGTGCCAAATGGCCGCAATTACAGCGCCCCATGTGGCACCAGTTATAATCTGCTCCGGCTTCAAGACGCTTTGCAGTTTCACGTAACGTATCGATTAGCGTCAGGTTTGGTGTAGTTAGCATAGTGTAGTGAGTTTATTGTGTTTTGCAGTTAATTCAGAATTTCCAAACTAATAGTAATGGTTTTCTGGCGTTTATCCGTTTGGGTTGCGCTATTGCGAAACACCGATTCAGCAGCTTTAATTTCGTAAAGTAAGCATAGCTTTTCAAAACGAAAAAAGCCGCAACAGCACTATTGAACTGATTGCGGCTTTTTTAGATGACTGAATGTTCACATGCAGATGAACTTTAAACTATTACTTATTTTTCTGTCCTGGAAGCCCGTGTAAGTACTACTACAAGTAAAGCAAGCACTACAAGACCGAGCAAAATCACAAAAAGAAGGTAGTTCGGTCCCGGAGGTTGTGCACTCACATTCCAGTCGCTGAGCTTCCGGTCAATAGTGGCAATATTCTCAAAAGTAAGAATGCGGCCTTCCGTCAGGAATGGGTTCCATCTCTGCTTCACATCGTTGAACCAAACACCGGCAAATGTATTGTAACGGGCAAGTTCTTCATCACTGCCACCATCAACGGCAGTTCGCTGAAGGGCGCCGTCTATATAGGTGTTTAAAGCAGCATAAAAAGAAGACGAACTGTTAAATGATGAAAGGTTTATACCCGCATTAGCGAATGTCGTTTCCAGTGAACGCCATACGCTTTGCTCAATGCGGTTGTTCCAGGTCGTCATCAGATCGTTAACATCACTTAACTGTTGCTGCTGCGTAGCAGAAGATTCATACATTCCGGCAAGTCTCGTACCGAGGTTATTCCATGAATCGGCAAAACGCTGCTGAACCGTTCTCAGCCGCAAAAAATCTTCACTTGAGAGGTCGCTGTGGGTGTCAACAAAGCTGATATTGCTTTCAACGATGGCTTTAATGTGGCCAACTACGTTTTCACGATCGGCGCGCAGCGTCATTTCCTGACGCTCAGCAGCACTCAGACTCCCAATATCCATATTGTCGTAGGCAACAAAAAGAGAATCAACCAGGTTCAGAATAAAATCATCCCGTGAATCAAGTTCCCGGCGCAGGTTTTGAGCCATAGCCCTGTTTGCATTCCGGTCGCGTGTCATGTTCTGAAGCTGTGAACGAAGCGATTCGGTTTCATCGCTGAAGCGTTCAAGCTCAGAAGTAAGCTCAGAGATTTGGTCGGTAAGCTCCTGTATGGTCTGATCCTGTTCGCCAATTCGGATCAGGTATTCACGGGCTGCACGTGAAATTTCACGCAAATTGGTAAGCTGAACCGTAAACTCATCCGGAAAAATAAACCGGTTAATCAGACCTGCATACTCTTCAAATTCACGCTCAAGCTGATTAATGCGCAGGATTATTTCCTCGGCATCGTTTATGCTTTCAATGGCTTTAACCTGTCCGAGAATGACGTTATACTCGTTCTGATAAGAACGAACCCGTTCAAAATCTGACTGCTGGGCTGTTACAGTCAGGCTCAGGCCTGAAAAGAATAACAGCATAACAGCCATCACAAAGCTTCTATAATATTCATTCATGATAATTACTCTATAAAATTAGTTTCCGGTTTTTTGAAATGCGAAATGGCTGCACACCACAATTATTGTTAATTCAGTCCACTGCTGCTCAGGTTGAAGCTTCTGTCGCCGTCAACAAGCTGAATGAGCGGTGACCGCTGATTAAAAGCCGGATTTTGGAGTCTTTCGCCCGGTATGCTAACTACCTGCGATTCCTTAAGCTCGCGCTGCCCGCTTTCGAGAATAAATACGTGGCGAAATCCGGGAGCCGTCAGGAAAAACAATCCGTCTGTGTTTCTGATCATTCGTACAGCTGTACTTTCAAAATCAGCCGGAGTTATTCCCTCTTTTTCGAGAATGGCATTAAGATTAAAACTTAAACCGGTACGGGTGTCGCTTACATTAGCCTGAGCATCTGCCGGCATAACCATTTCAATCGGGTTAGCGAAATCCACATTCTGGATTACAAGCTTGCTGCCACATGCTGAAACTGAAATCAGCAACAACAACAGCAGCGAGAAATTTATTAGGTTCTTGGTCATCATACTTTTCCTGTTTATTTAGGGTGTATTTGATTAATAATTACAAGCAATTGTACATACTGATTGTTCACAGGCATTCATCCTGAAAGGCAATTCCCGGCTCAGACGGAAATTACTGCATTGTACAACGTATCATTTATGAGTTTCTGACGGCCGTTCAAAAAAGTAAGATCAATCAAAAAAGAATATCCGATTACAATGCCCCCCAGCTGCGTAACCAGTCGGGTAGCCGCAGCTGCCGTTCCGCCTGTTGCGATCAGATCGTCGTGAATAAGTACCCTGTCGCCGGCTTTGATGGCATCGTTGTGCATTTCTACCGTATCTTTACCGTACTCGAGTTCATAACTTGCAGCAATTTTTTTGTAGGGTAACTTATTTGGTTTTCTCACCGGTACAAAACCCGCATTTAGATTTTGCGCAATACTTGGCCCGAATAAAAACCCCCTTGATTCAAGACCAACTACAACATCAATATTTTGACCGTTGTAAGGCCTCGTAAGTACATCAGCAGCAAGCTTAAGAGCGTCTGCATTTTGCAGCAGAGGCGTGATATCCTTAAAAACGATGCCCTGCTTAGGGTAATCTTTTATATCGCGTATGTGTAGCATTAGGAGTTCAAGCTCGTCACTCGTAGCAGCACTCATAGTTAAAACCGATGTATAGATAGGTTGATGATGAATTTTATGTGCTTATTTTACTAATTTGGTTGTTTTCTGAGTAACACAAAATACTGAATTAATTATCACTTAAAAAATTGAACCCTGATATCCCTTTTGCAGCATACAGCGGTTGGCATACGCACCAGCGCTTTATGCGGCTTGCGCTTGAAGAAGCATTACTTGCCCGTCAGAAAGATGAAATCCCTGTCGGTGCAGTAGTTGTGCACCAGAATAAAGTTGTTGGGCGGGGCCACAATCTCGTAGAAACACTTAAAGACCCTACTGCTCACGCCGAAATGCAGGCCATAACTGCGGCATGCAGCACCCTTGATGATAAGTTTCTGCAGGAATGCACCCTTTATGTAACCCTCGAACCCTGCCCCATGTGCGCGGGTGCAGCTGTTCTTGCCCGCCTTGAACGCATCTGCATCGGTACACTCGACGCAAAAACCGGGGCTTGTGGCACACTTCTGAATGTAGCAGCTAATCAGAAACTCAATCATCAGGTTGAGATCATTCACAGCATTCTGGAAGAGGAATGCAGGGAGTTACTGCAGCGGTTTTTCAGAAACAAGCGGCAGCGTTTATGATTTCGATGTATTGTTGAGGCTATAGAGGTTATGTTCTCTGATGTAAGAATACACATCTGCCGGAATTTCAGCTGGTATCTCACCCTGCGTAAGCCGTTCTCTGAGCTTGGTTGAGGAGCAGCTCAGGGGTTCGTGTTCCGCAAACCGGACTTTCCGCATTACCACTGGCGCTACGGCTTCCGTACTGAATTCCGGGCGCGCGGCCACGAGTAAATCAGCCATTTCAAGAATATCCCGGTACCGATGCCACCGGGAGAAAGCGCTGAGGTTATCTGCTCCGATGCATACTGTAAAAGCATACCCGGGGTGCTGCTTACATAAGGCTTCAAGGGTGTGAATGGTGTAGCTCGGTTTGGGCAGTGTTTCTTCTATGGTGCAAACCTTAACTTTTGGAATTCCTCTAATCGCAATCCGTGTCATTTCAGCACGATGCCAGTAGGGTGTACCGGCTTCCCCCTGTTTAAAGGGTGAAAGCGGTGAGGGTAAAACCCAAAGTTCAGCGAAATCGGAACTGTTCAAAAAGGATTTAATCACTGCAAGATGACCGGAATGAACCGGATCAAATGTGCCGCCATAAAGACCGATAGCTTTGGGTTTCATGTAAAGAAGAGGGTTTCATTAAATGAAAAAGCCGGATATCTGAAGATTCAGACATCCGGCTTTTTATAATCAGATTACCTTAGTTTCCTGCAAGCTGCCGGATTGCACTATCACGACCTGCGACTGCGCGGTCAAAGTAGTTTTCTGCAACAGACCGGTTTGCACCCCGCGGAAAAAGCTGAACATAGGTTTCGTAAGCTTCAATTGCCTTGTTGTAACGCTCTTCCTGCCGGCTGACAGTACTGTTATCAGCAAAGTAAACCCAGGCACGAATCTGATTGGCCTGTGCTTTTTCGGCAAAGCTTGTTTCGGGATACATATCAATGGTAAGGCCAAAATAAATTGCTGCAGCACGAAAATTCACAGCTGTCCGGCGGCCGAGCCGCATGTACTGTTCGGCTGCTGAGAAGTTTTTCCTTGCAAGTTTTTCTCTCATTTCATCAATGTACGTAACGGCTTCTTCCACGCGTGCAGACGAACGGTTGCGGCTTATAAAAAGCTGAAAGAGCTCGATTGAGCGAAAGGTGTCGGTCTGATCGAGTTCATAGCGCGGACTCAGCAAATAGTAGCAATAAGCTTCCATAAACTGAGCATCGGGCGAGCGGTCAGAGCGGTTAAAAAACACGTGATAGCGTTGATATTCAGAAGCTGCAAGCAGGTACTGACGGTTTTTGTAATAGCTCTCAGCAAGGAAAAACTGCGCTTCCTGGCCAATTTCTGTACCACGGCCAACAGTTATGACCGTTTCAAAGGCCTGTGCAGCATCCCCAAAACGACCGCGGTCGTAGAAGGCCATTGCTTTGTCAAAAGCAACTTCGAGCGAATCTCCCGGACGAATCTGATTTTGGTTGGCACAGCTGAATAAAATGAGACTGCTTAAAATGAGCAGAAAAAAAACAGGTAAAGAGGATAACTTCAAAGCTTACAGTTTGTTTGTGAAAAAAAATGAATCCCGGACTTACTTTCTTAATTATCGCGCTTGCTCAGTGTTTCGATCAGATTCAGAACAGCCTCCTTATAAGGAGACTCCTTAAACTGACCAAGTGCTGAAAGGCACGAAATATAATGATTTTTTATGGCTTCTTCAGAATCCCGAATAATACCATGTTTTTGATAAGCATCGATAACGTACTGAACATCTGTTTCGGTACATAATGCGTTCTGAAGGATGGCTGAAATTTTGTTCCGTTCATCACCGCTTGTCCGCTTTAAGGCCTCTAAGCTGAGCCATGTTTTCTTGCCTTCATAAATATCACCCCCTACCCGCTTACCGAATTTATCCGGATCAGCTACAGCATCAAGCAGATCATCCTGAATCTGAAAGGCAATACCTGCTTCAAGGCCGAGGCGACCGATTGTTTCAACCGTTTTTGAATCCGCTCCTGCAATGAGGGCACCCATTTTTAGTGAAGCGTCCAACAGTGCCGCTGTTTTGCAGGTAATCATGTGGATATAAGCATCCAGCTCAACCTCTATCGCGGTTTCAAATTCCATATCGAGGGCCTGACCTTCGCACACGATCCGGGTTGCTTCAGAAAATTCCCGGTGTAGCTGCGCGAAAAGCTCAGGTGGGAAGCCGTTTTCCGGGATGTAGTGTTCGAGCTGCTGGTACGCAAGATTAAACATAACATCTCCGCTTAAAATAGCCGTGCTTGTATCCCAGCGTACGTGTACAGCCGGCTTACCCCGGCGTGAATTTGCCTGATCCATGATATCATCATGAATGAGGGTGAAATTGTGAAGCAGCTCGACGGCGAGTGCTGCCTTCACGGCATCTTCTGGGTTTCCGCCACACATGCCGCAACCCAGCAACACAAGCTGCGGTCTGATCCGTTTACCACCAAGCGCAAGCGTATATTTAACAGGATCATACAGGCTTTTTGGACGTTCCGGAATTTCAAGCCGGTTTAAAGCCCTTTTTATCAGTTCAGCCGGAGATAATTCGTGGTTCACTTGAAAAGATTTCGGTGTGGTTCAGTTAATAATTATTCTTAAGGTAAGGCTTTGGTAAGCGTTAATCGAACTTAAGTTGAATCGGCATAAACAAACTTTCATTTTTTCCGCAGGTACTGTTGTGAAAGCTGCCGGATATTCTGTACCCCCAGCAGACAGAGCACAAACCTGAAATCCCGCTCCCATTCGCGAAACCACCGTTGCAGACCATCACGGCCTTCTTCAATAACGGCGCGAATTACCGGCTGTGCGGCAGCTGTAAAATCGGCGCCCAGGCAAATGGCTTTTGCCATGTCGAGGCTGTTTTTGATACCGCCTGACGCAATCAGTTCGAGACCTTCCGGTTTGGAAGCCTGTATCATTTGCAGGGCGTCGGCCGTTGGGATCCCCCAGTCATCAAAAAGGGAGTTCGGCTTTTCTGAGCGGGCGTTTTCTACTTTACTCCAGCTTGTGCCGCCGGCACCTGCAATATCAATCACACGAACGCCGGCCTGATGCAGTTTTGCTGCAACCGTTGCGGAAATGCCTGCACCTGTTTCCTTCACAATTACAGGCACAGTCAGATTTGCACAAAGTTCGCCAATGCTTCCCAAAATTCCCCGAAAATCCCTGTCACCTTCCGGCTGCATCAGTTCCTGCAGAGGGTTAAGATGAATGATGAGGGCATCGGCCTCAATCACATCCAACATGAGGTCGATATCTGTGCGGCTAAGCTGCGGAAGCTGACATCCGCCAATATTTGCCGCAATGAAAGCTGTAGGCGCTTTTTTTCGGGCGATGCTGAAAGATGCCCGTTCATCTGGCCGTTCCAGCATCGCACGCTGACTCCCGACCCCGAAGGGAAGCTGATGTGCTTCACAAAATTCAGCAATAATCTCATTTACAGAAACCGCACCGCTGTAACCGCCGGTCATGGATGAAATAAACAACGGGAAGGCAAAAGACCGGCCAAACAGTTCAGCCGAAACATCGATTTGATTAAGAGCGAGCTCAGGGAGTGCATTGTGTATGAAGTCATACTGCCCGAACCCGTTTGTCTTTGCATAGTTTACATCGCCGGTTACACAAAGCGACACGTGGTCTTTTTTCCGGTTTTGTATCGACATCGGAGAATTCTAATCACTGAATGAATAAAAAAAGGCAAAGCAGAATAGCTTTGCCCTAAATCTTTAACAGGCCGGGAAGCGCTGATAAACGCTCACTCCGCTTCAGCTGCCTGCTTAACCTTTGGTTTCCTGTAAACGGGCACAAATGAGCAGGCTTCACCGTACATCAGGCGATCAGCAAAAGGAAGCAGGCATTGTGTCGCAAGGGTATAAACCGAAGGATCCAGTGCTTCGTGGCTGCAGCCTTTAAGAAGCACTTTTTTACCCGCGTACTGCTGCCAGTTGTGTATTCTCACATTTTGCTGCATGGAAGCCAGTTTTACCTGCTCAGGGCTGCCATAGGCAACAATTGCGCCTACTTCAGCAGCGTGGCTGCAAACCAGCATGTAAGCCCAGTGTGCAATTATGGCATCAGTTGAGCAATGCACCGCCAGGATACTGCCGGAAAAACGGCTCCAGTCGAGGTTTTGCAGCGCATCCCGAAAATCCTTCTCCCTGAGAATCAGCTCCATATAGAGAAATTCTTTTAGGTCGAAGCTGTGAACAGCTCTCTTTTCCCTGAACATTTCCAGGTCGAGCGTTATGAGGCCTGATTTTGCTACCTTATTTTCAATCATCATAAAAAGAATTTTCTAAACCGCGAAAGATTCACCGCAGGAGCAGGTTCGGCTGGCATTGGGGTTTACAAAATGGAAACCCTGACCTTTCAGGCCGTCGGTATAATCGAGTTCGGTACCTGCCAGATAAAGGAAGCTGCGCATATCAACCACAATGGGAATGCCCTTGCTCTGAAACACCTGATCTTTTGACCCTTCCGCAGCTCCGTTATCGTCAAAATCAATCTTATAGCTCAGCCCGGAACATCCGCCACCTGCAACCCCGATTCTAAGAACAGAAGTTGCCGGGCGCTTTTCCTGCTCTTTGATTTCAAGAATGCGTTGTGCGGCTCTTTCAGTGATGGTTATCGCCATTATTTTTCTCGTTTTATGAAATAATACTGCCTTAAGCTGAAGTAATGTGTCAGATCGTTTTCACTTCAATTTCAGGATGGATACGACGAACCATACTCTCAATCGCATACAAGGTTCCGGTAGTAGCGGTAGGACAGGTTCCGCAGGCGCCCTGATAATGAACCTTGAGAATGTTACCTTCAAGGCCAAGAACTTTCAGTCCGCCCCCGTCTGCGAGCAGATACGGCCGCACCTGATCATCGAGCATCTGATTGATTTCGGCAAGTCGCGGGTCGTTCATGGCTTCCTTGCTTACGTGCACTTCTTCATCGTCGCTTTCAAGCTCACCAATGGCTTCAGCTTCACGGATAGGTGGTGCAAGCTTGCGCAGCAGGTCGTTCCAGTCGGCCTTGCCATCCTGAGTAACGGTCACGTATTTATCTACATAATAGACATTTATGACGTTTTCTATTTTGAAGAGCTCACTTGCAAGCGGGTCTTTCCCGGCGAGTTCAGCTGACTCATAAGATCTTGTAACGCCTTGCGAGATGGGATCTTTCAATACAAACCGGATCGCATTTGGGTTTGGTGTACGTTCAATTTCAGCAATTTTAGGCATAATGAACCTCCAAAAAGGTTTTCGGATAAAATATTTATTCAGTTGAAATCTCTTGTTTGTTACGCAGAGCGGCATCAAGCGTGTGCCATGCGAGGGTTGCGCACTTTACACGGGCGGGAAGGTCTTTCACGCCGGCAAAAACCTGAAGCCGGCGCAGTTTCGGATCTTCACTAGGTTCAATTTTTCCGGTTGCCATCTCATGAAACCCAGTGAACAGTTCTTTGGCTTCATCCACAGATTTACCTTTCACAATAGTTGTCATAATAGAGGCAGATGCTTTTGAAATAGCACAGCCGTCTCCGACAAAACTCACATCCTGCACTACATCCTCACCGTCAACAATCAGGTAAACGTCCAGCTTGTCGCCGCAAAGGGGGTTATGGCCCTTGGCAAAATGGGTCGGAAAATCAATTGCACGGTAATTCCGCGGGCTTTTGTTATGATCCAGGATTACTTCCTGATACAGATTTTTTGACCGGTTAGTCAGTAACATCAAATAACTCCGTTACTTTTAAAAGGGCGTCTGTTAGCTGATCAATTTCTTCAAATGTGTTGTAGAAGGCCATAGATGCACGGGTTGTGGCGGGAATGCAGAACCGGTCCATTACAGGCTCAGCACAATGCTGTCCGGTACGCACCGCTACGCCTTCCCCGTCGAGAATAGTGCCAATGTCGTGCGGATGCACGCCCTTAATCACAAACGAATTGAGTGACACTTTTTTTGCTGCTGTTCCAACGAGCTGCATACCCGGTATTTCCATCAGCCGCCTTGTTGTGTATGCGAGCAGCTCATCTTCATAGGAGGAGAGCAGCTGCCGGTCGAGACCATTCAGATAATCAACCGCTGCGCCAAGACCAACTGCCTGTGAGATGGGCGGTGTGCCTGCCTCAAATTTATAGGGCAGCTCATTCCAGGAAATGTTATCGAAAGATACGCTCAGAATCATATCACCGCCGCCCTTGTACGGGCCCATTTCTTCGAGCAGCTCCTGCCGGCCGTACAACACACCAATGCCCGTAGGGCCGTGCATTTTGTGTCCGGAAAATGCGTAGAAATCAGCGCCGATACTGCGAACGTCAACCGGAAAATGACCTATAGCCTGAGCACCGTCAATTACGGTACGAATACCCTTTTCCCGGCTCATACGGCAGACTTCCTCAACCGGGTTAACCGAGCCAAGTGCATTCGAAACATGGTTCACGCAAACAGCTTTAACATTAGGCTGCTGAATCAATTCAGAAAAACGATTCATATCCAGCGAACCGTCATCCAGAATCGGAATAACCTGAATCTGTGCGCCGGTTCTCTTTGCAAGCATATACCAGGGAACAATGTTCGCGTGATGTTCCATGTTTGAGATCAGGATGACGTCGTCTTTAGCGACATTCATACCGCCCCAGCTGTGGGCAATCAGATTAATTGCATCTGTAGTGCCGCTGGTAAAAATGATTTCTTTCAGTGAGGAAGCTCCAACAAAACACCGGAGTTTTTCTCTTGCTCCCTCATACAAATCGGTAGCTTCCTGACTCAGCTGATGCACACCGCGGTGCACGTTTGAATGGTGGAAGCTGTGATAAGTCGAAACCGTTTCGATTACCTGCCGCGGCATTTGTGTTGAAGCGGCGTTATCGAGGTAAGCCAGAGGTTTATCCTGAATGGTTCGTTCAAGAACAGGGAAATCCCGCCGGATTTCGAGAATCCGGGCGGGAGTTACCTTGCTTTTTGTGATGGAGTCGTTCACGAAAGAATGTTGTTTCTGATGTTAATTGCAGGATTATACCTGCGCTACTGCTTCATTGCCCGTAAAATCGGCTACGAGTTGCGTGAGCTGTGCCCGCAAACTTTCAACCGGGATGTTTTCGATTACATCCAGAGCATAACCGTAGGTGAGCATCTGCATGGCCGTTTTTTTGCTCAACCCGCGGCTTTGCAGGTAAAACAGCTCTTCATCGCTAAGCTGACCAATGGTTGCACCGTGACTGCACTTCACATCATCAGCAAAAATTTCAAGCTGAGGTTTGGTGAAGACATCTGCATTTTCTGACAGCAGCAGGTTGCGGTTTTCCTGATAGGCATCAATCTGCTGCGAATCCTTACGGACAAAGATTTTCCCGTTAAAAACAGATTTTCCTTCTCCCAGGGCAATCACTTTGTGAAGCTGATGGCTCGTACAGTTGGGCTTGAGGTGATCAAGCGTACTGTGCGTATCAGAAACCTGATTACCATCAACCATTACAAGTCCGTCAAGCGTGGCATGCGCGTTTTCGGCATCTACGAGTGAAAGCGGTTCGTTGCGGAACAGCTGCGCACCGCTTGAAACGGTGTAGGAATTATAATTACTGCCCCGGCCAAGCAGGGAAGCTACACGGCTGATGTGGAACGCATTTTTTTGCTCACGCTGAACTTTGATGTGGTTAACATGTGCCTCATCCTCAAGCACCGTTTCCGAAACGGCCGTATTGAAATAAATCTGCGATCCGACACCGATAAAATCTTCCACTACAGTAGCATCACTGAAACGCTCACCGTATATAAACACGCGCGGTGCTGTAGCCACTGCCTGTGTACGGGCATCGGTAATGTGCAGGATGTGAACCGGGGCTTCGATTTTGACATCTTTAGCCGTAAATACTACCGAAATATCCGCAAGTACAGCTGTGTTGAAAGCAGTGAAGGCATCTTTGGCATAACGGGCAACTTTGCCAAAATGGGCTTCGAGAGCTTTAATCACAAAACCAGGGGCATCTTTAACCGATCCGGCAAAACAGCCTTCCGGTAATGCGCTTGTATCTGAAAGAGCCGTGTTAATGCGGCCGTTAACCACAACAATTGTAGATTGTGCAGCTTCGGGCAGGAAGTATTCCGAGATTTCATCACGGCTAATTTCAGCTGAATCCGCCTGTAAGAATGAATTCCGGTACAGGGGTTTCAGGGATAGCTGACGCCAGTCTTCGTCGCGCGGAGTCGGAAACGACCACTCCTTAACATCGAGAGCAGCCTGCTCCCGGGCGCTTTCCACAGGTGCAACACCGGTGGGTTCAACAGAAAAACCAGAGTGCAGCTCGTTCAAATAGGTTGTTTGTGCAAACTGAACGGCAGTACTCATTTGGCTTCTCCGTTTACGAAGGTTTCTTTTACGAGCCAGTCGTAGCCCTGATTTTCAAGCTCAAGCGCCAGCTCGCTGCCACCTGATTTAACGATCCGGCCGCCCATGAGAACATGTACAAAATCGGGCTTGATGTAGTTCAGGATACGCTGATAGTGAGTTACAACCATAAAGGAGTTTTCTGTACCGCGCAGAGAATTAATACCTTCTGAAACAATACGCAGAGCATCGATATCAAGACCGGAATCCGTTTCGTCGAGAAGCGAAAGGCGGGGCTCCATTGCGGCGAGCTGAAGAATTTCATTACGCTTTTTCTCACCGCCTGAAAAACCTGCGTTAACACTTCTGTCGAGGAATTTGTTATCCATTTCAACCAGCTTCAGTTTGTCAGCAATGTAATCTTCGAACTCCAGCGGGTCGAACTCTTCCTGACCGCGGGCTTTGCGCACATTGTTAACTGATTGACGAATAAGCATTGCGTTGCTTACGCCGGGAACTTCAACAGGGTACTGAAAGGCCAGAAACAGACCGGCAAGAGCGCGCTCTTCGGGTTCCATTTCGAGAACATCCTCGCCGTCGAACAGGATCTGCCCGGATGTAACTTCGTAGGCGGGATGTCCGGCTACAACTTTTGCAAGCGTACTTTTTCCGCTCCCGTTGGGCCCCATAACAGCATGGACTTCGCCCTTACCAATTTCAAGATTGATACCTTTGAGGATTTCAATATCCTCACCCTCTACTTTAGCGTGTAAGTCAATAATTTTTAACACGGTAATAATGATTTAATGATGGTTATTTTGATGAAAATCGGGGCCGGTCTCTCAACTTTACCGGCCTCAAAATCAGGAATGATTATGTTGTGTATCAGCCCACACTGCCTTCAAGCTTGATGCTCAGCAGCTTGGTAGCTTCAACTGCAAATTCCAGCGGTAGCTCTTTGAATACTTCTTTACAAAAGCCGTTAATGATGAGTGAAATGGCCTCTTCCTCATCGAGACCGCGCTGCTGCAGGTAGAAAATCTGGTCTTCACCAATTTTGCTGGTTGTTGCCTCATGCTCAACTGAGGAGGTGCTGTTGCCTGACTCAATAAACGGAAAAGTATGCGCGCCGCACTCGCTGCCAATCAGCATGGAGTCACACACGGAGTAGTTTCTCGACCCGTGGGCCTTCTTGCCAATCTTTACGAGTCCGCGATAGCTGTTCTGAGACTTTCCGGCAGAGATTCCTTTTGAGATAATAGTACTGCGGGTATTCTTGCCCAGATGTATCATTTTGGTGCCGGTATCGGCCTGCTGAAAATCGTTGGTGAGGGCTACAGAGTAAAATTCACCCGTTGAGTAATCACCCTTAAGAATCACACTTGGGTATTTCCAGGTAATGGCAGAACCGGTTTCAACCTGCGTCCATGAAATTTTCGAACGTTCGCCTTTGCAGATACCGCGCTTGGTAACAAAATTGTAAATACCGCCTTTACCATTTTCATCACCGGGGTACCAGTTTTGAACGGTAGAGTATTTGATGTTGGCATCATCAAGGGCTACAAGCTCAACAACGGCCGCGTGAAGCTGATTGGTATCGAACATCGGTGCTGTACAGCCTTCCAGATAGCTTACTTCGGCACCTTCCTCTGCTATGATGAGGGTACGCTCAAACTGACCCGAATCAGGGTTGTTAATGCGGAAATACGTGGAAAGTTCCATCGGGCATTTCACGCCTTTCGGCACAAAACAGAAAGAACCGTCAGAAAAAACGGCTGAGTTCAGCGCTGCGAAATAATTATCGTTAGCAGGAATTACACTTCCCATATATTGCTTAACCAGCTCAGGGTATTCTTTCACTGCTTCACTGATGCTGCAGAAAATAACACCAGCCTCTGCGAGCTTTGCCTTAAACGTAGTTGCTACAGAAACACTGTCGAAAACAGCATCAACGGCAACATTTGTAAGCATCTTCTGCTCTTCAAGCGGAATACCCAGCTTATTGTAGGTATCCAGAATATCAGGATCTACTTCATCAAGGCTGTTCAGTTTAGGCTTTTCTTTGGGGCTGGAATAATAAACGATGTTATTATAATCAGGCTTGGTGTAGTGCAGGTTTGGCCATTCCGGCTCTTCCATTTCACACCACTGACGGTATGCCTTCAGGCGGAATTCAAGCAACCACTCAGGCTCATCCTTACGACGGGATATCTCCCTAACAATATCTTCATTAAGGCCCCTTGGGAATTCTTCGTATTCAATATTTGTCGTAAAGCCATACTTATACTTTCTGGAGGCAGCAGTTTCTACTGCTTCTGCTTCTGTGAGTCTCGACATAGTGACTTAAGTTTTAATGATAGTAGGTAGTGATGTTCCAAAACGTCAGTGCTCAACATGCCGTTCAAAAAAAACAGCTTCATCTGACCTTGAAAAACAATAGTTTAGTACGCTCGATTATTTTTAATAGGTTTAAATATACAAAAATAACGTCATTATGTCTAATCGGTCTAAATAAGATTAAGACATTTCAGCGCACCATAACGGCATAGCAAAGCCGTTCCGTTCCAACAATTTACCCTTTTATTGTGCTTTTACCGGTATCAGTAGCCGAAACACGGAGCCGATTCCTTTTTTGCTCTGCACCAGTATATCTGCATTTATGATAGCAGATAGTTTTTTGCAAACCGACAGCCCAAGGCCTGCACCCGGAAAATGCCGCGTAGTTCCGAAACTTTCCTGAATGAAGGGGTCAAAAATCTGCTCCAGCATTCCGCTTGCAATCCCAACTCCGGTATCTTCTATTTCAATGTAGATGAAGGCGCCGTTTACCCTTCCTGCCCTAACAGCCACATAGCCTTTTTCCGTAAACTTAACTGCATTTGCGCCAAGCATCTGCAAAATCTGAACAACAGCCGTATGGTTTGTTTCAGCATAAAGGTCATCCATAATATTGTGCCGGAATTCAAGGCCTGAATTCATCGTATCCTGTTCTATTTCAGGCAAAACCTCATGCATAAGCGTTGAAACATTCACTTTCGACAAGGGATATTTAGATTTATTCAGTTCCTGCTCTGCGAGCAGCAACATATTATTGATCACTTTAAGCAACTGCTCTGCCGATCGCATAATGTTTTGGGCAAAATCACTGATCTCCTGGTCGGCTTCCCCAAGATATTCACATAAGATTGATGAAAACCCGATGATGCTGGTTAGCGGTGTCCGGGTTTCGTGGCTCAGATTGGAGAGCACAGATTCTTTCAGCTTGTTAGCATCATCAGCGCGCTGTTTAGCAAGCATCAAATGCCGCTGTTCCTCTGCTTTTTTCGTGATGTCGCGGGCAAGCATTACGAAACCACTGGAAATGCCAATAATTGATTTAACCTGTGAGCAGCTCACAGCTACCACTACCCTGCGCACTGTTTTGGTAATATGATAGTACCTGCCGCTGTGACTTCCCTTCTCTCTGGTTATCCTGAAAATATCATCGCTAAACGCCTTAAGCTGGTTTTCGCTGCTTTGGTTATACGCAAGTAGTGAGTCTGATAATTTTATGCCCGACGGCTTTATATCAGGCCCGAACATTTTCGAAAAAGAACGGTTCACATAAACAATTTTGCCGCTCAGATCAGCAACCGCAACTCCGTCGGGCAAGCTCTCAAATAAAGATATATATGGGGTAATAATCCGATCAGTTGCTGCCTGAGGCGCAGATGCAAGTACCGCACCATGCAGAAATATACGTCCGTCTGATTCTCTGAGCTCGCGTTTAACAATACCGGTCAGACGAATGGTGCTGCCGTCACGATGTTTAAACAGCCCGTCAACTGAATCAACCTGGCCTTTGTCTTTAATTAATTTTAGGAGGGTACCGCGCTCATTCGGCTTTTTATAAAGCTGCGTAATACTCGCGACTTCCTCACTCAATTCCGTAAAGCCCTCATAACCAAAGAACCGGGCAAAGGCCTTATTCACGAAAATAATATCTCCATCCTGACCTGTAACAAAAATCCCCACATCGATTTCAGTTAGTATTCTGAGCAGCTCATCATTAACGAATTCCGGTTTCGCCGGAGGTTTTTCCTTTACATCAAGCTGAGCGACAAAAATTCCCGGCTGTTCTGTCGGTCGTATTTCAAAACCTGCAACTAAAGCCGGGGCACCGGAATCACAGCCTGGAGCTGCCGCATCCGCTGTATTTCTGAAAACCTCTGAGATATAATCCGGACCACCGGGAAGTTCATGCTCAATACCGGCAGCGATGCCGTTTCTAAAGAGAATCCTGGCGTTTTCATCAATGCACCATAAGGCGTTTAGGCCTGAATAATTCCCCTTAACACCTAATTCGCTTTCCTCAAGCTCCTTTACGACAAACAAAATTTGTGCCTCAGCTCCAGAGATTAAGGGTATTCCGCTGATTTCATACCTGCTTTTCTGTAATTCAATGAACTGCGTTACCCTGGTAAGCAAACAAAACTTAAGCCCGATTTCCAGCTGCTGCAGTTCTTCTGCGCAAAGAGCATACCTCAACTCATCAAATTGGCAGTTACTTTCTGCTGCGATCTGATTGAACGAGCCGATACAGGCCGGAAGTTGAATTTGTAGTAAAGAAATCAAGGAAAAGTTTTAGCTATTACAGGTTAGACCGCACTTCCATGCCGAAACTTTATTCAAAGGTGCAAGTTGAATATATATAAGGGTATATTGCTAACATTTATTTCGAATCTCAATATACTGTTTTATAAATCAAATTTTCACAATTATACCCCATTTTAAGCGGTATTCCGGATCAGTATATTTCAGCAAGCCGCAATCAGCAGCTACTGAGCTTTACTTAAAATGATATACTAAATTAAGAAACCTTCAATATGTCTTACTCAAAGTTTTTACCCTTATTTTTATTTACAGGCCTTTTTCTGTTCAGCTTTGCCTGCAGCACTGAAGAACGGCAATCCTACCAGGATCCCGCATTCACACCCGTTGAGTGGAGCCGCAGTGCTACCATTTATGAAGTGAACGTGAGGCAGTTTTCCGAAGAAGGCACCTTCGCAAAAGTGGAAGAACAGCTGCCGCGGCTCAAGGAGCTTGGCATCGATATTTTATGGCTGATGCCCGTACATCCCATCGGAGAAGTGGAGCGCAAAGGTACGCTCGGCAGTTATTACTCTGTGAAGGACTATTTCGATGTGAATCCCGAATTCGGGACCAAAGAAGATTTCCGCTCGCTGGTAGAAACCGCACATGAACTCGAAATGCGCGTGATCCTCGATTGGGTAGCCAACCACACCGCCTGGGACAACCCGCTCACCGAAACCAACCCGGAGTTCTTCGAGCGCGATGAAGAAGGCAATTTCATGCCGCCTTACGGAACCGACTGGAGCGACGTGATTCAGCTCAATTTCAACAACCCGGATGTACACGATTACATGATCTCCGCCCTGCGCTACTGGGTTGAAGAATTCAACATCGACGGCTACCGGGCAGATGTTGCTTATCTCGTACCAACTGAGTTCTGGGTTCGCGCCCGCCGCGAGCTCGACAGCATTAAGCCGGTTTTTATGCTGGCCGAAGCCCACACCCCTGAGCTGCACCCCGCCTTCGATATGGGCTACTGGTGGGAAATGCACCACCTGTGGAACCGCATCGCGCGCGGCGAGGGCGAGCTGAGTGAAATAGATCAGCTGATTGCAGATTTCCGCCGCGATTTCCCGGAAGATACTTTTATGATGAACTTCATTACCAACCACGATGAAAACTCATGGGCAGGCACTGAGTTCGACCGAATGGGTGATGGGGTTGAGGCCTTTGCTGTAATGATGAGCCTGATGGAAGGCATGCCGCTGATCTACAACGGTCAGGAAACCGGCTTTAACCGTATGCTCGAGTTTTTCGAAAAAGACCCCATCGACTGGGATTTCGACAGCCCTTTTGTGGATTTCTACTCCACGCTCTTCCACCTGAAGCGTGAGCATCCCGCCCTGCAGAACGGCACAGCCGGCGGACCGATGCTTCGTATGAGCACTTCTGCTGATGAAGCAATTTACGCCTTCTCAAGAAGCCGCGATGACAATCACGTTCTTGCTGTCATAAACTTCTCTGATCAGGAGCAGGTTTTTGAGATTACAGGAAAGATCCCTTTTGGTAATTATGTTGAGCTGTTTGGGCAGGAAGAAACTTTTGCCACCTTCTTCAGCCTGCCGGCCTGGGGCTACCGCGTTTTTGTGAGTACCAACTAAAAGCGCCCCCTTTAGCAAAAAAGCCCGCAGTGCGTAACTGCGGGCTTTTTTTGTTTTCTTTCAGGTGATGCGACCTGTGCCCTCAATCAGTTCCGGACAGTTTGTAAGTCTGAAAACTCAGGCTTCGGAGAGCAGAGCTGTAACGGCCGACATCAGCACGATATCGTTTACCGAACAGCCACGGGAGAGGTCGTTTACCGGCTTGGCAAGGCCCTGAAGAATGGGACCCAGCGCGACCGCACCGCCCACCCGCTCGGTGATTTTGTAGGCAATGTTCCCGGCATCAAGGTTGGGGAAGATGAAAACGTTGGCCGCGCCTTTCAGCGGGGATTCGGGGGCCTTGCGCAGGCCGATATCAGCCACGAAGGCGGCATCGAACTGCAGCTCGCCGTCGATTAGCAGGTCCGGCCGGCGGTCTTTGGCGAGCCGGGTTGCTTCGGTTACAAGCGCCACACGCTCATGCCGCGCACTGCCTTTGGTTGAAAAAGAAAGCATCGCCACCTTCGGCTCTTCGCCGGTAAGTTTTTGGTGGGAAAGGGCGGCATCAACCGCAATGCCGGCGAGGGTCGGCTCATCGGGGTAGGGAATCACGCCGCAGTCGGCGTAGGTCACGCGGCTGCCGTCCTGCAAAATCATCAGAAAACAGCTGGAGAGCATCCCTCCTTTTTCGCGCACGCCCACGGTTTGCAGGGCCGAGCGAATTACGTCGCCCGTTGTGTGAACCGAGCCGGCAAGGGTGCCGTTGGTGAGGCCCGCATCAAGCATAAAGTTTGCAAACCAAAGCGGCTGACCCGCGAGTTCTGCCGCGGCTTCTTCGGTGAGGCCCTTGTGTTTGCGGGCTTCATAAAGTTTCGAGGCAAATGCCGCTGTGTGGTCGCTACTGCCAGGCTCAGCGATTTCGATGCCGGAGCTGAGGGTTATGCCGTGCGCTTTGGCCGCCTTTGAGATTTCATCAGCATCGCCGGTGAGCACCGGCACACAGATCTGCCGGCCGTGAAGCTCAGCCGCGGCTTTGAGCACGCGCGGATCGGTGGCTTCCGGCAAAGCAATCCTTTTTTTAAGAGCCGAGGCTTTTTCAAGAATATCGGTGAGCGGTTTTTGCTGTAGGTCAGTCATAGTTTCGAATATTATCAGTTGAACTTTTTGCTAATTAAAAAATAAGATCAGGCGCAGAAGGTCATCCCCCGAAAAAAACACATCCCTCAAAATACAACCAGCAGCAGAATAGCTACTATGGCGAGGGCAATGCCCGTGAGTTCTTTCCGGCTGATGTCGTCTTTCCAGTAAAAGTATCCCGCAAGGGCCCCGCCCGCAACTACGAGCATGTTCACAACGGCATACACCACGCTTGCATCGAAATATGCGAAGGCCTGAATCAGGAAAACCGATGAAAACAGGTTGGGGATACCCACACCTGCACCAAGCATCACTTCCCGGCGGCTGAGCCGCTGCAGGTCGCCTTTCTGAAGGGAGACGCCAATACCGATCATCAGGGAGAAAAAGAAGATGGCGCTCATCAGGTGGGCCTCACTCGCCACGGCGCTCATTTCTTCTTCGAAGATTTTGAGGGAAGCATCCGCTGTACCTGAAAACAGGAAGATGAGCAGCAGCAGTCCCGCGCTGCCGATTTGTGTGAAGGAGAGCTTCACCCGGCCGGAAATGAGCAGGTACAGCGCCGCGAAAACGAGCAGGATACCGGCCGCTTTGGCCGGTGTGAGGTCTTCCCCGTAAAAACCCACGGAGAGCAGAACGGGTACGAGCAGCGACATCCGCATGGCGGCTATGCTCACGCCTAAGCCGTTCTGATGCACCGAGCGGCTGAACAGGAAGAAGTTTGCGATGAAGATGAAGCCGATGAACGCGCAGAACAGCCAGAACCACAGGGGGAAATCCGGCAGCAGCGGGAGCCCGCTGCGGAAGTTGAGCAGCAGCGCGCTGCCAAAGGCAACCACGTAGTTGATCGTAAGCACGTTCAGGATGGCAAGGCGGTTGGCTTCGCCGTACTTGAGCAGGTTGGCCAGCAGCACGGAGCAGCTCACGCTCATCAGAATCAGCAGAATTCCCATAGTTGATCAGGAGCGGATGGTGACCACGATGTTGAACATAATGTCCTGATCGGTACGCGGGAAAACACCACTCGAGCGGGGAATCAGCTGGTTATAGCGGTATTCAAAGTTCGCACGGATGGTCTGTGAGAAGGTGTAGCCAATACTCGGGGTTATGGTGAGGCGGGCATCACCTCGCTCGGTCGGCTCTGCCGGCTCATAGAAGTTTACATCCCGGACGATCTCCCCGGCAGGCCCGCGGAATACATCCGAAAGGTCGCTGTTGAGCACGTAGGTTTTGCGGATGTCCTCATTGTAGCTCACGTTCAGGTTGAGGTCGAGCGTGTTTTGGAACCGCCGCATAAACGGCAATCGGAAGCCGCGCGCGCTGTAGCCCATGGAGACCGAAAGCCCCTGCGATTCGTTTTCAACCACGTTGTAGTTGGTGAGGCTGAGGCTGGTATTGCGCGAGCGGTTGTAGTTAATCGTACTCCGGATACCACTGGTGAAGGTCAGGTTCACCCCGATCAGCGGCTGGAAGGCACGGGTGAGGTTGATGGAGTTGGGCTCGAACTCATCGCGGAAGTCAGCGGCCTGAAAGTCCCCAACGGGACGGTTTACCGGGTTCCCCTCATCGGGCAGAAAGCGCCACTGCAGCCGGTAGGTTGAGCTGTAGTTGTGCGTAAGGGTCATGCGGTTAATGTAGGTGCGCATGAAACCGATGCGCCGCTCCCATCCGCCCCAGTTGATGCGCCATGTAGGCATCGGGAAGGGCATATAGTCGCGGGTATCGACGGTGCCGCCCAGCCCGCTGAGGTAGGCTGCCCGGAAATCGCGCCCAACCGTGTTCGGATTGAGCAGGGTTGGCCCGCCGTCTTCCGGGCGCGCGATGATGTTGCCGCTTTCCGGCAGGTTATCGAAACCGACCTGTAGCTGACGGCGGAACAGCGATCCGTAGCCGCCGCCAAAGGTCCAGACCGAGGTTTCCACCTCTCCGCTGAGGTTAAACTGCGTGGCTACCGAGTCGATTCTCACGGTGAGGGAGTTGCTCTGATTTTCCCGCCAGCGGATGTTCCAGTCGAGGTCGATGTTGAAATCACGGAAGGGCGTTACACGGGTACGCACGCGCAGTTCGTTGTTTTCATTCAGGTTGCTTGACAGACTGAACACCTGTGTCTCATCCTCCGGGCGTACCAGCTGAGCCAGCGGAAGCTGATTGGTGAAACCCAGGCGGTACCCGAAACCGGGCGAGAAGTCGCCGTCGCCGGGCTCACGGAAAGCACCCAGAATGGTTGGACCGCCGGCATACCCCGACTGACTCGCCGTCCGGGTTGTGTTGTAGGTTACATCCAGGTTTTGCATGCTCACGGTTGCAAGCAGAATCTGCCGGATGCGGTAGGTCAGGTTTTCGGAAAAATCGCGGCCCTGCGCCTGTTGTGGCTGCTGCTGCTGCCGGCCGGCGGCCCTGCGGAGGTTAGCCGGCATTTCCGGGGGATCTTCGCCGCGCTCAAGAGCACGCTCCACTGCGCGCTCATGCCGCCGGAGATCACGTTCGCGCTCGCGCCGTTCCCGCCGCTGCCGCGCTTCGGTTTCCCGCTGCCTGAACTCGGCTTCGTTAGCCCGCACGGCCGCATCATAAAACGGGATGCGCCGCAGCAAATCCTGCAGACGAATGCCGAAAGTCTGATCAAAGCCGTAGGTGTTGCCCACCGTTGAACCCAGACCTGAGCCCTGCGGTGAGTTCCGCCACTGAAAGCCACCGCGATAGTTGGCCTGATACGTCATCCAGCTGAGCGATCTTACCTGTGTAAAGCGCGGCCGCCAGCTTGCCGTGTAATTCTCAGTGTACGACTCCCGCCGTACATCAACATCAGAATTGAAAAGGGCATCGCTGATAACATCGAAGCTTGGCCGAATGTTGTAAATGAGGGAGTCCTGCTCGGAAAACACCCGGGAGATGTCATCAAAATTAAATTCCGTACGGGTGTTCATGCGCAGGCTAATGGGCGGAGTGATGTCGTAATCGATAGCAAACGTATTCACGTAGGTGAACTGATGCTGCTGCTGAAGTGAGAAGGGATCCTGCCCGTCGAAGGAGCGCCGCTGCAGCTCGGAGTAGCGGCGGTCGAGCGTGTTGGTGGTTGATATGCTGCGCGGCAGGTAAGCAAGGCGGAAGCCCGAAATCAGGTTGGCTACCGGCACATCCTCCAGAAACCAGAGCGGGCGCAGGGTCTCAACCGAGCGGAAACGCAGGTTATAGTTGAGGCTTGTGCTGTAGTTCCAGCGGTTATCGAAAGCGTTGTTCGGGTTGCTCGCTTCAGAGGTTGTGTAGTTATAGCTGAGCGTGATGGGATCAACGAGGTTGCGCAGCAGAAATGAGCGCGAGTTGTTTTTGGTGAGGCCGGTTACGTTCACGGAATAGCTTTCGCTGCGGGTCTGAATTTCAGCAAGCCGGTCACTGATTATGCGGTCGCGCTCTGCCGGATCAGCCACATCATTTTCGATAGCCCGGCGGAAGTCTGAGAAGCGGATGTCGCCCTCTCTTGGCAGGAAGCGCGGTGTAGAGACAGTGTTACGGGTACTCAGGTTTACGGGGATGTTCCACCCGTAGGCCTCAGGGATAAAGCGGTGCAGGTTCACGGTTGTGCTGAGGTTGTAGCTTGTTTCATCGCTCTTGCTGCGGTCAACCATACGTGAATCGATTGCACCGAAGCCATCCTGTCGGTGACTCATCGTGGCATTGAAGGTCGCAAAATCGGCCATCTGAATGCGTGCGGAAAGGTTTCCTGCCCAGGCTCTGCGGTTGTCGAAGCCCGAAACGCGCAGCTCATTCACCCAGATCTGTGCATCCAGGTTTGGTACCCCGGCACCGTTGCTGCGGTTTTGCTGTTGCTGTGCCGTTCCCACATTAGCATCCCCCCTTACACGCGGGCGGCCTTCGGTATCAATGCCGCTTTCGTGCGGATTCCGGATTCCGATCCCGATTTCTGTTATGCGGTCGAGCGAGGGATTTCCTACAATAGCCACAACCGCTCCGGGGACCGCATCGCGCAGAATATCCCCGCGCTCATATTTCGTATCGGGATCGATACCGTCAATATTCCGGAGCTGCTTGAGTTCGTTGAAGGTACCGAGCACAATATTCATGCTGTTTTCCTCGGGAATCCACACGCGAAGGGCGTCTTCCAGCAGGGCCGCTTCCCGGCCTGAGCCTCCACCAACAGGATTGAAAGCAAAAGTTGTATCGGTGGGCGTTACGGGCTGACGGTACTCGTAGTAGTTGTTCTCCAGGTTGCTGCCAATTCGCAGTACAAGCTCCACATCACTGCGGTTTTCGTAACCTTCTCCGTGCACAAACATCCGCATGTTGGAGTAGTTCACAAGGCTGAGGTTACCGGGGTACACCCGGCTTATCATCCTGATATCCTGCGACTTCAGGTTCTGTACTTCCAGTACCAGCGACTGCTCGTTATCCACAATGGTTTCCTGCTGCCCACGTATGGTAGAACGGATAGCGCCCGGCGGAATGCGGTAGGGCACCGGCGTGCGCGAGGCATTTTCCTCAAAGTTGATGGTCGAAATGTCAAAAATGGTAGTCTCATCATCCACATTTCCGATGTTCGCTTTGCGCCAGAGGTTACCCACAAATTCAAATGTAGCGAAGCGCAGGGTGAAGGGCTCGCGGTAGCCGCTCATCCACATGCGGATGTGCGTTACCCGCTGCAAATCCTGAATGTTGCCCACTTCCCGCACAAAATCGCGCAGCGGAATACGAACCTGATACCAGGGCGCCACGAGCCCCGGGCCGTCCTGACGATCAACCACGTAGTTCTGACCAACTGCGAGCGAGGTTGAGTCAGCCGGATTCAGCCGGAATTCAAACTGAAAAAAGGAGTTTTCGGTATTCACCACCGCCGGATTGATAAGACCCTCGGAATCAGGCCGGTTGGTTACCGCCCGCTGCGTGCCCTCGCTGATGGAGTTGCCCTCAAGATAGCCGTACATGCGGTAAAAACGCTCATGCAGCGGAAGCCCGCGCACATCGGCATTGTCGTAGTACACAAACTCGTCGTTGCTCGGGTCGTTGCGGATGGCCTGCAAGCGGTCCGGCTGATCGCTGAAAGCCTGCTCCATAGCCGCGATAAAATCAGCAAACAGGCTTTGCTCGTTAAGCCCGTTGTTTCCTGAACTCGGAATGCCGTCG
This sequence comes from Cyclonatronum sp., assembly GCF_022565315.1. NCBI lineage: Bacteria > Pseudomonadati > Balneolota > Balneolia > Balneolales > Cyclonatronaceae > Cyclonatronum > Cyclonatronum sp. The sequence continues at coordinate 56,024 of NZ_JAIUMX010000008.1, forward strand.
AGGCCAACATCCTCACGGTTGATGTTCGCAACCGAAAACTGTCCGTTAAATTCCACCGGAGAATTCAGCACGTACGAACGACCCTCGGAATCAATCCGAAGGTTGTTTTCCCGCTCATACAGGCCGTCTTCGGTGTTGAGGGTGTTGTTAGGGATCACGTCTTCACTCACGGATCCGATATCGAAGAAAAGGGTACCGTCGTAATCGTCGGGGTTGAAGGAAGAAGGCGGCCGGCCGTCGGGCAGTACCGGCTGCACCCAAAACTCAAGGTATTCGATGTTTTGCTGGGTGAAGTCACCGAGGCCTCCGGGAAGCACCGCGGTAAAGCCGCCCCAGGTTTCTTCCGGGCGGTTATCAATCAGGTCGCGCAGCTCCGGATTGTAGTTGTACGGACCGCGGTCACGTGGATTAAAAAAGATATCGAGCGTTTGCAGCGTGCGCTGATCCTGCGTGCTGATCTGCCGGTTCGGGAAAACATCCTCCACCAAAACCTCTGCACTTTCGGGGAAAGAAAGGCCGCCTCTTGAAATCGTAGAGGGAATCATGTACCAGGAAAACTGCGAGCGGTAATCCGACCGGATTGCTCTCACGGAAGTTGCCTGAGAGGCGTTGGTCATGTCCGGGTCGAGGGCCGGCAACGCGTAGGGTGATGAAGCCAAAAACCAGCGGCCGGGATTGAGAAAGCTGATGGTCGAGCGGGAGCCCTCGAAGTCGTCGATAAAAGCAAGGCCGTTTTCTTCATCCGGGAAAAGCTCACCGCGGTTGATTGCCCGCTGTACCGCACTTGTTTGCGCCACGCCGGGCCGGAGCTGCGCCCATTCGCCGGTGATATCTATAGATGATGGCGCTCTTGTTTGCAGCAGCGGCAGCGCGTTGAGCGCGCGGGTGAGCCAGGGAGCGTCGAAACGGGCGTTAGCGTCAAAACCGATAATGGTGTTGTTGATGGGCTCATCCCCTACCGGAATCTTATCCTGAATCGGGCGCTCATTCAGGCGGAAAAAGGTACCGCCAAGCCGGATGTTGTCGGTGAAGTTGTACTGCGCGCGCACCCCGGTAAAGGTTGTCTGCTGAATCTGCAGCAGCTGATTGCTTTCGTACTCAACCTCAATATTTTGCCCGGCCGACAGGTAGGTACGGTTCGTAATTACGATATTCCCGAGGATGTAATCCACCTCATAATCTACGCCTTCGGTGAGTTCAATGCCGTTGGCCCGTACCCGAACCGAACCGGGAATAAGACCAAAGCCCAGCATAAAGCTGTCAGAAACGCCGCCTCTTGCCAGACCTTTCAGACGGTAGATGGCATTTCGGGAATTTTGACCCGCATTGTTGGGTCGGGTTGTGTAAAGCTCGGTAAACGCAAACCGCTGAATCGCCTGCTCCTTCTCATCGGGGGGGAGGTTTGAGGCGTTGATGATATCCACAATGCGCTGCCCAAAAGGCTCAAGGTACGGGAAAATGACGCGGCCGGCGCGCGGATCGAGTGTGAGGGTGTTGAAGTCAACCCGGTTGTCAGGGGTCGGGTTACCCTGCGCATCTACGCGGTCGAGACCCAGATCCTGCAGAAGCACGGTGTTCAGGCCGGGAATGTTTACCTGATCGGTGGTGCCCCCGGTGAAGAAAATATCGAGCTCGAGGTTGTCTCGTGTGAGGTTTGAAGTGTTGAGCGAATAGATGTTCCGCATCGTGAGCGGCCATGCCCGGCTGTTGGAACTCTGACTCGACGGCCGAAGCAGTTTCAGGAAAAGGCGCTGACTCGATCCTGTACTCGGATCACCCACGTACACAATTTCGCCGCTTGGGTCGCGGTACGAAAAGGAGACGGCGAGGGCCTGACGGTTATCGAGGCGGGTGCGCAGCAATGAGATATAACCCAGGGTTTGGTTGATCTCAAAATCTACATTTTCAACAAGTGGGATGAAGATTCCTTCCTCAAATTCATCAGAAGCGACGCCCAGGTCTTCCGCCGAAACACCAACGGTTGGGTCGCGGTAAGGCTCAAGATCGCCGGGGTTGAAGCGGTCAAAATTCTCATTGGGCGGCAGGAAGCCGTTTCCGCCCTCAACTGTACCCAAATCAAGCAGTGCGATGGCAGGCACCCGGCCTTCCACATCGCTGGAAGAAATATCGAGCACGTAAACCTCGATATTCACAATATCAAAAAGGCGCCGCGGATTGAGTACATCCGCCATAATGCCTTCGAACTCCTGACGTGAAAAGAAATCGAGGAAAAAGTGCCGGTCGTTGTCGTAGGCGTTAGGCGCGATGTTGAGCACCGTTTCCTGTGAGCCGCCCGAAATAGTCTGCGTTTGGGAGTCACTCTCCTGTTGCGAAATAACGGTAGTAATATCAAGTGCGCCCAGCTTAGCACGTGCTTTTATCCCGAAAAGCGAGCCGCCGCCACGAATGAGGCGGTTTCCCGTTTCCATCGAAACATTACCCAGCTCAATACTTTGGATAATTTCATCCTCATAGCCGGTATATAAAATGTTGAGGCGGTTTTCGAACTCAAACTGCCGCTCCGTATCCCAGTCGGTCGAAATAGTGAGCTTATCCCCGATGGTACCGGCAATATTGAGCTTCAGATTCTGATCGAACTTGGGATCAACCCTTCGCTGCTGATCGGCCGGAAGCTGCGGGTCTTCTGAGTCAGAGATCGAAACCCCGATGTTCATATTCGCCGAGCCGGTTACACGCAGGTTTACCTCAGGCCTTCCGAAAATAGTTGTAAAAGCCGAGCTTTGCCCGCCGGGCACCGTAATTCGGAAATCGAGTACCCCCCTCCGCCTTTCACGGCGGATACGTTCTTCTCGTATAAGCTCCCGGAACTGTGTGCGCTTATGATAGGCCTTGTGCTCGGCCGCAAACTGCTCAAAAGTATAGCGGTTATCGAAAGGGATGCTGAGGTTGCCGATTGAGCGCCTCACATGTATATCACCGGAAAGGCTGTCCCGCTCAAACTGAATCCGGTCTTCGCTGTTCTGAATCTGAAGCAGGCGGGGCAGTTTGTGCGGGAAAGCGCGGGTAGCGAAATAAGAGCGCGGCTGCGGGAAAACGTTCACGGAATCACGGGCAGGCGGCGGACTAACAGGAAGCAGGGTTGTATCGGCCGGTTCTGTGTTAGCTTCGGGAACCTGAAGCGTATCGGCAGCGGCCGTGAACTGCCGGGTACCGCTGAACGGCACAAGATGGCGTTCGGGGTATAAATCCGGACCTGTAACAAAATCGGTTACTGAATGCCCGGAATACTGTGCAGCGGAATGATGCGGAACAAGCGCAAAAGCCGTTACAAGCCAGAACCCGATAAATAGCAGTGTTAATCTGTGCTCAGCAATCTGCACGCAGGAAAAGAATCTGATTGTGATTTCTGTGTTCAGTTTGGTTTACCCGTTAAGCGCCTGATTATACCAGCCAGACAAACCCGTTAAGGAAAGGCTTTAGCCGGATTACAGTTTGCAGGAACGAAAGCTTAGCGAAAGTAAACCCAATAAGTAGCCGGTTGTTCCGGCGGATACGTAACTATGTTTCGAATAGGCTGAGCTTTTAAAAATCGGTACATCGTAATGAATCAGCAAATATAAGCAAGCAATAAGGGAAAAACACAGTAGTTATGTTTTTTTCAGTTCGAAGTTAAATCACCCTATTTTAACGGGGGCTTGAAAATACCAAATCTCAATGCTTGTTCCCCTTTTTAAAAGCCGCATTACCTTATAACAAATATGTCCGCAAACGGAATCCGAAAACTGCAGAGAGAGATCCTGAAAAGGCACTTCGGGCCTTTTTTGTTCTGCTTCCTGATTGTGATGTTCCTGCTGCTCATGCAGTTCCTCGTACTGCATATCGACAAGCTGATCGGGCGCGGGCTTCCCCTTTCCATCATTCTGGAACTGATTGCCACTAACCTTGCCTTCATGGTTGTGCTCGCCATGCCGATGTCGGTGCTCGTTGCCTGCCTGATGGCCTTCGGCAAATTCTCCGAACTCAACGAGTTTACAGCGGCACGGGCAGCCGGCATCAACCCGCTGAGCATCATCGCACCGGTGCTGATGGCTGCTACCGGGCTTACGCTTTTCCTGATTTATTTTTCCAACGAAATTCTTCCTGACGCCAATTTCAAGGCAAGGTCGCTCTTTCTTGATATCCGCACTCAGCGGCCCGGCTTTGATTTACAGGAGAACGTTTTTTACGACGGCATCGAAGGCTACAATTTTCTGGTGAGACAGATCCCGGCCGGCACCGACAGCCTGTTTGATGTCACTCTTTTCCGGGAAGGAAATGATGAGGTTGATGCGGCCGTAATCCGCGCCCGATCAGGTTTTCTAAAATCTGTTCCCAACACAGACTTCCTGAGTTTGTTTTTGTTTGAAGGGTCTATCAGCCGGGACCTCTCTACCGGCCCCGACGGCAAACGCCGGCACGAACGCACCTTTTTCAATACCTACCGCATCAATTTTGACATGGGCGACCTCACCTTCAGCCGCAGCGATCCCAACTCGCGCCGCCGGGACGACCGCACCATGAGCTCGCAGATGATGCTGGCTATTATTGACTCACTCAACACCAACACCCGAAAAGATTTCGAGGCTTACCGCAGCGAACAAAGTACAACCCGGCTGATGCGCCTGCACGGGGAAAACATCAGGCCCGACGCCTGGACTCCTGTACGGGGGCACAGCTCCCCGGCTGCCGGTGAAAACGGTGCTTCTGTTTATCAGCCAACAGAGCGGGTGAATCAGCACATCATCCTGAGCGTTTACACCGAACCGGAAGAAACGAATACAGAATCGGAAACGACGGCACCGGCAGACAGCATTCGTGCGCCGGCTATAGCCGAAACGGACTTTGTTGTACTGAATCAGCTCACAAGTCTTGACCGACAGCTCGACGCTGCCAACGCCGTAGTTGTCAGATTGCGGGGATCTGCAGCACGGCTGAGTTCACATGCCAATAACACTACCTGGCGAACCGAGCGTATCGCACAATACATGGTGGAAGTCCACAAAAAAGTAGCCATTCCCGTTGGCTGCATTATCTTTGTGCTGGTTGGGGCACCGCTGGGCATCCTAACCCGAAAAGGCAACCTGGGCTTCAATGCGCTCATTGCAACCGTGATGTTCACCTACTACTGGATCACAATTATACAGGGGGAAAAACTTGCTGACCGTTTGGTTGTAAGCCCGTTTACCGGAATGTGGTTCGGAAACATCACCCTGCTGGTTTTTGGCATTTACCTTATGGCCAAGGTAATGTACGAGTTCCAGATTTCTGACCTCTGGAAGGGAACAGAACAGAAACCGACGCCCCAACGGCCATTTATTCAGGAGGATGTGCATAAATGACACGCATTGACCGCTTCATTTTTGTGCGCCTGCTACTTGCTACCCTCATGGTGCTTGGTGTGCTGGTTTTCATTTTCATTGTGATTGATTTCTCGGAGAACAGCGACACCTTCTCCGATCGCGGCGCCGAGCTTAGCGAAATCTGGTCGCGCTACTATCTAAATTACATCCCGGAAATGATACGGCTGGTGAGTCCTGTAGCCGTTTTTGTGGCTGTGCTACTCGTAGCGGGGCAGATGAGTGAACGCCTCGAGCTTACCGCTATCAAAAGTGCCGGTGTGAGTTTTTACCGGTTTATGGTGCCTTTCCTGCTGTTTGCCACCCTGGTAACCGGCGTGCTGAGCTATCTCGACGGCTACGTGATACCCGGCGCCAATACCGAACGTTTCGATTTTGAGCGGCAGTACCTGGCCCGAGGCACTGATCGTATCGACCGCTCCCGGCTGTACCGGCAGGAAAACGAAAGCACCCTGCTCACGGTAAATTACTTCGACAACCGCTCCGCTATGGGCTATCATGTGCGCATCTTCAGGTTTGACGACAAGCGCGTGCAGGAAATTGTGGATGCCGCCCGCATGGAATGGCAGGAAGAAACCCGGCAATGGCGGCTGATCCGTGTGGAAAGGCGGGTTTTCACAGAAAATGGTATTGAGCGCTTTTCACACCATCAGACCGATACAACCCTCTCGGTACTTCCGCGTGATATGGCGCGCTCCACCAACGACATCTACCGGCTCACTTATCCCGAAATTGTGGACTACATCCGCTCACTGGAGCGAAGCGGGGTAGGCGGTGTTTCCCTGCCAAAGGTACAGTTTTTCGGCAAACTGTTTTACCCGCTCGGCACCATCGTAATCACGCTTGTGGGCCTGGGTATTTCAACCTCCAACCGCCGCAAAGGCGGCCGGGGCGTACTGCTCGGCACCGGGCTGATTGTGATATTTTTCTACCTCATCATCATGAAAATCATCGAACCCTTCGGGGCAAGCGGTCAGCTCGATCCTCTCTGGGCCGCCGCCGCCCCGCACCTGCTGTTTCTGTTTATCAGCCTGATTCTAATCTGGCGCGCTCCGAAGTA